>DAIQBE010000284.1:0-5075 GCA_036781325.1 Leadbetterella sp.
TCTAATCTAGAATCCTTTACTTCATAAAGGGATTTAAAAAGTGCTGGAAAACCTATGCTAATTATGTTTTTGATTGGTTCTTTTGCCACCATGATTGGGGCAATTATTGCTATGTGGGCAGTAAACGGAAAAGCCAAAATTGGAGAGTTTTACCACGCTTTGGGCGGCATGTATACAGGAACTTATATTGGTGGAAGTACTAATTTTAATGCAGTTGCACTTCATTATGGTGTTTCTCAACAAGGTGGGCTTTTTTCTGCTGCCACCGTCGCTGACAATATCATTACGGCTATTTGGGTAATGGCCACCCTCTCTTTACCTCAAATATTCCATAGAATATTCCCTAGAGTTAAACAAATTGAAAAGAAAGGAGACAATTCAATAGATGAAAATAATTTTATGAGTGATTCAGAAACTGTAAGACCATTTGATATTGCATTTTTATTAGTGATTAGTTTAACTGCCATATTGATTTCGAGCTGGTTAAGCAGTAAAATTCCACAAATCCCTACCATTTTATGGCTTACCACTATAGCGCTTATTCTCGCTCAAATACCGGCCGTCAATCGTTTAAAAGGGCATAAATTATTAGGTTTATTAGGTGTTTATCTATTTTTAGCCGTAGTGGGGGCATATTGTGATATTCCTGCTTTAATGAAAGATGGAAGTTTGGCTATAACGCTGCTAGCATTTGTAAGCATTTTAGTTTTTATTCATGGCTTAATAATTTTCGGTATTGGTGCAATTTTGAAAATGGATTGGGACATTATTTCTATTGCCTCGCAAGCTAATGTGGGCGGCTCAACTTCAGCAATGGCACTTTCAAGGAGTTTAAATCGAAGTGATTTAACGCTACCCGGCATATTAGTTGGAGCTTTGGGAAATGCAAGTGGCACGTATTGGGGCGTATTAATTGCTGAGATTATGAAAAATTCAAATTGGTTTTAAAAACACTAAAGAAGATATTAGTATGCATTTAAATTTCAGAAAAGCCAATAAAGAAGATGTTATTCTCATAGTAGAAATGTTAGCGGATGATGAATTAGGTAGTTTAAGAGAAAATTATTCGAATCCATTGCCTGAAAGTTATTATGCCGCTTTTGAAAAAATTAATGAAGATAAAAATCAAGAATTAATTGTAGTTGAAAATCATAAAATGGAAGTAATTGGAACTCTTCAAATGAGTTTTATACCTTATTTGACCCATAAGGGTGGTTTACGAGCCCAAATCGAGGCTGTTAGGATAAAAAAGGAATTTAGAGACAAAGGTTTGGGAAAAGAAATTTTCTTGTGGGCAATAGCAAAAGTTAAAGAAAAAGGTGCTCACGTCCTACAACTGACCACTGACAAAAAACGGCCAGATGCTATTCGGTTTTACGAAAAATTGGGTTTTAAAGCAAGTCATGAGGGAATGAAATTGAACCTGTAAATTGAATACTTTTTTTTTGAAGTATTTTTTAATATGCCTACAGATTATTACTTCTCAAATTTCAATTTCAGAGCATTCTCCCCTACTCTTTTACCCATTTCCTGGCCTTTCACTAGAGCTTCTTTAAAATGAATGCCACCATATAATCTTGAAATACTCGTTTCATTTGCCGCTTGCCAAAAACTTTGAAATTTTCTTGGATCTCCCACCCAATATTTTGAATAATCAATAAAACTTAAACTGTCGCCTATCGACTTGGTAAGTACAGTAGCCATTGCTGCAGATTGAACGGAGTGGCCAGAAGGAAACTCAGGAAAAGGAGGAGTTAGTAAGGTTGGTTCCCATTTGCTATCAATATATCTTTTAATAAATGCCACTGGTCTTATCAAATTATAAGTATATTTTGACTCCCACGCACAGATCATTGCATCATTAAGTGCCAAACTTAATTGTACATAGATTTTTGCGGAATTTACTAAATCGGTAGGCTTTGCTCTTAAAACTTGAGTTAAAATAGATATGGAATGACCTACTGCGGTATAGGTATACGTGGCGGCGTCATCCCAAAAATTGGCAATTATATGTTTTTCAGAACCCGCTGTTACAGATTTGGAAGTTTCATAAACTTCTAAAGCTTCTTTATAAAATTTAGAATCTTTGTATTTTGAAAACTCAAAGCTTGGTTTAATATCGAAATCGCTTTTATTTGACTCAAAAAATGTCCTGTTTTGCCCCCAATTTGGATGTAATGGACCGGTATTTTCTAAATCTGCTGATCTATTTATTTCGAAACATCCTTCACATTTCGGTAATTGATAATTTAAATCATAACTTCTGAATAAGCCTAATTTTCCTCCATCTTTTTCGGCATATGTTAGAATAAATTCCGCTACTGAATTTCCATAAGTTTTAGATTTTAAAACTGAAAAGCTGGATTTGTCTTTTGAAAAAATAGCATTAATAGAATCTTTCAAAGCCACAGCTTTTTCCATCCAAATATAAGGTGCTGCCACAAAAAGTTGGTCAGCCATATAAAAAATTGCATTGTTTAAGGCTATTTGAGGAATAAATTCGGAGGAATCTATAGTAAAAGTGGTTGGCATTTGAAAATCTTGAAGTTGGCCAGATAAACTTTGAAGTTTAGGAAAAGCTGGTAAAATGGCCTCATAAGCAGCAAGATTTATATATGCTATACTCCTGGCAGCCACATTCGGAGTATATCCGGTAGTTTGTTCAATAAAATCTAATAATAAAACGTGCCATTTTACTTGTAAATCAGAGGTAGAGAAATCATACTGTTTGGGCGGTAATGATTTTTCAAAAAGCACCAATTGAGTAGTATTACCCTCTTGAAATTCCCTTCTATTTCCGCTTTGTCCAAAACTATAAATTGCGAAAAAAAATAGAATAATAGTTTTTTTAATCCAATTGATTTTTTCCTTCTTCAAAATTACCGTATTTTGTTATTCATATTTTTCCGAAATTAGTAATTCCTATTTAAAAATCATATATGCGACCTAAAAAATTATTTTTGTTAGATGCCATGGCACTTATCTATCGTGCTCATTTTGCATTTATCAAAAACCCAAGAATTACTTCTAAAAATGTAAATACCAGTGCTGTTTTTGGTTTTACGAATACACTTTTAGAGGTATTAAAAAAGGAAAAACCAACGCATTTGGCAGTTTGCTTTGACACCAAAGCCCCGACGTTCCGTCATGTTCAATATCCAGCATATAAGGCTAATAGAGAGGCTCAACCGGAAGATATAACTGTGGCTATTCCTTTGGTTAAAAGATTAGTTCAAGCATTGAATATACCAACGATTGAATTAGATGGCTATGAAGCAGATGATATAATTGGCACATTAGCCAAGAAAGCCCCAAAAGATGAATTTGATGTTTTTATGTATACCCCTGACAAAGATTACGGTCAACTGGTAGATGAACATATTTTTCTTTACAAACCAGCATTTTTGGGCAACAGCATCGAAGTAATGGGTGTGCCCGAAATTTTAGCTAAGTGGGATGTGAAGCGCATCGACCAAGTGATTGACATGCTTGGGCTTATGGGTGATAAAGTCGACAATATTCCTGGAATTCCTGGAGTTGGAGAAAAGACCGCCGCTAAATTGCTTGAGCAGTATGACACAACCGAAGGTATACTTGCCAATGCCGAAAAGATCCCTGGTAAATTAGGTGAAAAGATAATTTCAGGAAAAGAAAGTGCAATCCTTTCCAAAGAATTAGCCAAAATTGATATCAATGTTCCGGTAGAATTTGAGGAAGAAAAATTAATAATGTGTGAACCTAACAATGACCTTTTATCTGAATTGTTAGATGAATTAGAGTTTAAAACTCTCAAAGCAAGATTAATTAAATCTCAAGATACAGGGCAAAGTTTACAAACTACCTCTTCTGAAGTAAAAGCAAAACCAAAGGTTGAAACTAACCAAATGTCTCTTTTTGGAGATATCGTATCAGAAAATGAGGAAGAGCCGATACCAACTATTAAAGAAAATATTAAAACCGTAGTGCATGAATATTTTCTTATTGAAGGAAAAGAGCAAAGAGAAGAGCTAATTCAATATTTAATGGTTCAGGATGAACTTTGTTTCGATACGGAAACTACAGATGTAGAAGCAACTGATGCGGAAATAGTAGGCTTATCATTTGCCTACAGACCAAAGGAAGCATTCTACGTGCCTTTTCCACCAAAAAAAGAAGAAGCTCAAGCCATTATGGAAGAGTTTAGACTTGTTTTTGAAAATGAAAAAATAAAAAAAATTGCCCAAAATCTCAAATATGACCTCACCATATTAAGCAATTATGGCATTGAGATAAAAGGTGAGTTGTATGATACGATGCTGGCTCACTACATTTTAGAGCCAGAACAAAGGCACGGAATGGATTATTTAGCCGCAAATTATCTTAATTATGATCCAGTGAGTATTGAAGATTTAATTGGAAAAAAAGGAAAGTCGCAAGGTAATATGCGGGATGTACCTTTCGAAATAATTAAAGAATATGCGGCTGAAGATGCCGATATTACGCTACAGCTTAAAAATGTTTTAGATATTGCCCTCAAAAAAACTAACCAAGAGAAGCTTTTATATGAACTTGAAATACCATTAGTTCGAGTTTTAAGTGCCATGGAAATAGAAGGCGTAAAACTAGATGTACAAGCCCTTTCCGAATTATCCAGTACACTTCAAAAAGATTTGGTTCAAACACAGTCAGAAATTTTCGAAATTGCAGGACTCGAATTTAATGTAGGTTCCCCCAAACAATTGGGCGAAATTCTTTTCGAGCAAATGAAAATAGATGCTAAACCAAAGAAAACACCTACAGGACAATACGCCACTGGAGAAGATGTGTTAAGTAATTACGAAGCAGAGCATGAAATTGTAAAGAAAATTCTAGATTTTAGAGAATTGAGTAAACTAAAAAGTACTTATGTAGAAGCCCTGCCCGCCCTTATCTCTAAAAAAACCGGAAGAGTACACACTTCTTATAATCAAGCTGTTACAGCAACTGGCCGGTTAAGCTCTACCAATCCAAATTTACAAAATATTCCAATACGAACTGTTAGGGGAAGGGAAATAAGAAAAGCCTTTATTCCACGAGACGAAAACCATCTGATTTTA
>DAIQBE010000285.1:0-5066 GCA_036781325.1 Leadbetterella sp.
CCTCCAGGGGCTGGTAAAACCATGTTAGCCAAAAGATTGCCTTCCATTTTACCTCCATTAACTTTAATGGAAGCATTAGAAACAACAAAGATTCATTCGGTGGCTGGCAAATTGGATGGAGCATCTTCATTGATATCTAGAAGACCATTTCGAAATCCACACCATACCATTTCTGATGCAGCATTAGTAGGAGGGGGGAGTTTTCCACAACCCGGAGAAATATCTTTAGCACATAATGGAGTTTTGTTTTTAGACGAATTGCCAGAGTTTAAACGTACTGTTTTAGAAGTCATGCGTCAGCCCTTAGAAGAGCGGAAAGTGGTGATTTCAAGAACGCGATTAGCAGTGGAATTTCCATCCAGTTTTATGTTAATTGCGAGTATGAATCCCTGCCCTTGTGGCTTTTATAACCATCCTGATAAAGATTGTACTTGCCCACCTGGTGCTGTGGAGAAATATTTAAATAAGATTTCTGGTCCTCTTTTAGATAGAATTGATTTACATGTAGAAGTAACCCCAGTTAGTTTTGATGAAATATCTTCAACAAGAAAAAATGAAACTTCCTCAGAAATTCGAGAGCGTGTGGTAAAAGCCCGACAAATTCAAATAGATAGATTTAAAGATTTTGACGAGATACATTCCAATGCTATGATGCCCGCCGAAATGGTTAAGAAATTATGTGAAATTGGAGAGCCTGGTAAAGCACTTTTGAAAAAAGCTATGGAACGATTAGGTCTCTCCGCCCGTGCATATGATAGAATATTGAAAGTTTCCCGTACAATAGCCGACTTGGCTGGTACAGAAGAAATAAAGATTGAACACTTAGCAGAAGCCATTCAATACCGTAGTTTAGATAGAGAAAATTGGGCTGGATGAGGAAACAAGGGATAAAAATTGAATTATTTTTATAATAATTTCCTTAATATTTAATACACTAAATTATACTTTAAGAAAATTAATGGAAATCAGACCTTTAAATTCATATCAGAAGTTCGTAATGGCCGTATTGGCTATTACACAGTTTACAGTTGTTTTGGATTTTATGGTGATGTCTCCTTTGGGTGATATTTTGATGAAATCATTAACAATCAATCCTACAAAATTCGGCATAGCAGTTTCAAGTTATGCGTTTAGTGCTGGGTTTTCCGGCTTACTGGCTGCCGGCTTTGCCGATAAATTTGATAGGAAAAAGCTTTTGGTTCTTTTTTATGCGGGCTTTATTATCGGTACTTTTTTGTGTGGGATAGCCGAAACATACGAAACCTTGGTAGCAGCCAGAATTTTTACTGGTATTTTTGGTGGCGTAATGGGTTCCATTAGTATGGCTATTGTGACTGATTTGTTTGAATTAAATCAAAGAGGAAGAGTGTTGGGAGTAGTTCAAATGGGTTTTGCTGCAAGCCAAGTTTTAGGTATTCCAGTAGGTTTATACTTTGCAAATCTTTGGGGCTGGCACGCTCCGTTCATGATGATTGTGATTTTATCCATAGTAATGTTTCTCATTTTAATTTTCAGGTTAAAGCCCGTAACTGCTCATTTATCTGAAAAGAATGAAAGAAATGTTTTGGCTCATTTTCGTCATGTTTTACTTTTAAAGAACTATAGGATCGCTTTTCTGTCTACGGCTCTCCTTTCGATTGGAGGGTATCTAATGATGCCTTTTGGAAGTGCCTTTGCCGTAAATAATTTGAAAGTTTCTCAAGAGCAGCTACCCATTATTTTTATGTTTACGGGTTTTTCATCTTTAATTGTCATGCCAATAGTAGGTAGGCTAAGCGATAGATACAATAAATTTAAGATTTTCACTTATGGATCTATTTGGGCTATGATTTTTATTTTGATTTATACCAATCTTGGGCCTACTCCACTCTGGATAATTGTTCCTTTAAACATTCTTTTATTTATGGGCATCATGTCAAGGATGATTCCAGCAACTACACTCACTTCGGCCATTCCTAACATGCAAGATAGGGGTGCTTTTATGAGTATTAATTCGTCTTTACAACAGATTGCTGGTGGCTTGGCTACGCTTATTGCAGGTTTTATTATTGTTCAAAAAGATAAAAATAGTCCATTAGAGCATTATCCTATTTTAGGTATAATTGGGGCTATTGTGATGGTAATAGCCATTTGGTTTATTTATCGAGTGTATAGAATTGTGGAAGAAAAGAAATAAAAACAGCCCAATCAATGGTAATTAATTGGGCTGTACTAAAATTTATTAAAGTCCTTATTTAAATTTTGATTTGCCCAAGTCCAAGAATTGAATAAACTCTTCTTTTGTAACATAGCCAATTGGATCAACTAGTTTTTCGCCATTTGGTTTTACTATCACATACAAAGGTTGAGCATTATTATTATATTTGGTTATTTCCAAATCCATGTTTTTATCACCAACCGTTGTTTTTAGTTCGTCATCGTAAGTAGAGGTATAATGTTTTTCTTTCGGTAATTCTTTTTTGTCATCCACATAAAGCGAGGCAATCACAAAATCGTCTTGCAATCTCTTCAAAACCTCTGGTTTCGACCATACGTTTTCTTCCATTTTCCGGCAGTTGGCACAAGCATAACCCGTAAAGTCAATTAAAATAGGTTTATTTATTTCTTTTGCATAGACCACAGCATCATCAAAGTCATAAAAGCCGAATAAACCATGGGGTAATGCCCGCATTTTATCTGTGGGTGCTGAGTTGCCTAAATTGTTTTCTATATTGGCAACTGGCATCGGAGGTAAAATTCCCGATAAAAGGCTTAAAGGTTTTCCTGTTACTCCAGGCAACATATAGGCAGCTAATCCAAGAAATACTACTGCGAAAGAAATCCTCATAAGTCCCCTTTTTTCAATTTTATCGTCTTTTGATAGTCGAATAAACCCTAAAATGTAAATTCCAATAATTATGGCTATTACAATCCAAATCACTAAAAATATGTTTCTATGAATTAAATTCCAATGATAGGCCAAATCTATATTACTTAAAAATTTTAAGGCTAAAGCAAATTCTAAAAATCCAAAAACTGCCTTTAATTCATTTAACCATCCACCCGATTTCGGAAGATTTTTTAACATTTGTGGAAACATTGCCAAACCTGAAAAAACCAAAGCAAATGGTAGTCCAAAAGCCAACATTCCATAGATAGGTCTTGTAACTTCTCCTTGTGCAGCTGCAATTAGCAATGATCCAACAAAGGGCACAGTGCAACTAAAAGAGACTACCACTAAGGTTAATGCCATAAAGAAAATGCCAATTAATCCACCCCTATCCGACATTCGGTCTATTTTATTTACAGTTTCATGAGGTAAAACTATTTCGAAAGCACCCAAGAGAGAGATTCCAAATAAAATAAAAATGGCAAAAAACAAAAGATTGGGGAGCCAATGCGTACTAAGAAAATTCAAAAATGGGGCTCCAAAGGCCATGGTGACTAAGCCCATTAATCCAAAAATTAGCATAATAGAAACCCCATAAAAAATAGCTTTAGATTGGCCATTTTTTTGTTTTGTAAAAAAACTGACGGTCATGGGCATGATTGGGTAAATGCATGGCATAAATATAGAGGCAACTCCCGCTCCGAATGCAATCAGTAAAAATTGCCATAAACTTTGTGCTTTTTCCATAGGTTTGTTTAAAGGGTCTTCAATTTTCGAAGAGGGGCTAGTTGGACTAAGTTCTAAATTTTTTGTTTCTGTAATTTTGGAATTAGTTTCAATAATTGGTGGAGGCCCAACTTCGTCTGAGGTTTTTAAAGTTAATGAGAATTTCTCGGTGTCGTCAATACATCTTCCATCTACATCTGTACAAGATTGAAAATCAATTATTCCAGAGATGGTGGGATTTGCTTTTAAAATCTTTAGTGATTGAATAAATTTACCTGTGCCCACAAAATAGCTAATTTCTCCATTCCAAATTTCTTCAAATTTACGTTTGGGGTTTATGGGTTTTAGTTTACCAATTGGGTTAAAATCTGCATTTTTTTTAAAAACAATGGTCGTAACTATCGGGCCAAGATTCGGATCGAAATCGGAGGAATACAAATACCAATTTTTTTGTATGGTGGCTGTAAATTCTAAAGAAATAATTTCACCAACTTTTGGGTTTTCTGGTATTGCTTTTATGGACCAAGTAGTGGGTTTCTGTATTTGAGCAAAACAAGGTAAGGTGAGAAAGAAAAGTAAATATCTAAAGAGCATAATTTATGAATTCGTTCATTTTATTAGAGTAGAACAAAAAACCTTCCAAAATTATTTCATTAGGAAGGGTTTTTAATAATATTTTTTGAGATTGATTCAATTAACGACTCTTTTTATCCCATTTTTTAAGGAGCTAACGTAGAAATTCAGTATCAAGCCTAACTTGTAATTGCCCAATTTTAAATAGGTTAGCACTTGTGCTGTATGTACTTCAATAAAAAAATCTACTGTTTTAATCTCAATTACCACTTTATTATTTACCAATAAATCAATTCTATAGCCATGGTCGAGTCTTACTTCTTTATAAATTATTGGCAATGCCTTTTCTTTTTGAACGTCCAATTTTAAATTTTTTAATTCATAGTACAAGCATTCTTTATATGCTGATTCCAGAAGTCCAGGCCCTAATTGTGTATGAACTTCAAGCGCACAGCCTATTATGATGTTCGATAATTCATTTTCATTCATTTCGTTATGTGTTTATTTGTTTTACAAAATTGGTAAAAGGCTTTTTCAAATTTATTTGCTCTTATCAATTTTTTTTAAAAGTATGCAAAGTGGGGAAATTGTTTTAGATTTTGAAGTATCTAAAACAATTTTATTTTTTTGGCTATACATTTCTTTTTGTGTAATGGCATTTGAAGCTGTTCTTCTCTTTGCGTCCTTTTACTATTGACTTATAGCTCCTTTATTTTGATAGAAAGCTATTTCACAAAGTTTCACAGAGGTTTCAAAAAGTTTCACAAAGGTTAATTTTGAATATTTCTCTGTGTCTTTTTAGTAGTAGTTACTTTTGAAGGATTTACTTTGATAGGAAGCTATACCATAAAGTTTCACAAAGGGTTCACAAAGTTTCACAAAGGTTTTTCAAGTTATA
>DAIQBE010000286.1:0-5065 GCA_036781325.1 Leadbetterella sp.
GCAAGTTCTTTCCAATTTTGCTAATGATTATGGAGACTTTCAAAATGGAGCGGATCTACAAGAAAGAATTGGTCCGAAAAGGGCAGTTCAGTCTGGTGAAATCTCATCCAAACAAATGATGAAAGGTATTTTAATTGTTGCCTCTCTTGCCTTTTTCAGTGGATTAATTTTATTGTACATTTCTTTTGATGGCTTTTACTCTCTTATGTTTTGGAAATTCGTTGGCATAGGAATACTTTGCATAGTTGCGGCTTTTACTTACACTGCTGGGAAAAGGCCTTATGGATACATAGGATTAGGAGATGTTTCAGTCTTTATTTTTTTTGGAATTGTAGGGGTAATGGGCAGCTATTTTCTCTTTACTAAAAATATAGATTTGGATATAATATTACCCGCTATGTTTTGTGGTTTTCTTGCTACTGGAGTTTTAAATTTAAATAACATTAGAGATATAGTATCTGACGAGGCAGCGGGAAAAATAACTATTCCAGTGCGTTTGGGAAAGAAAAAAGCTATAATTTATCATTTCTTTCTGCTCACATTTGCCTTGTTGAGTCTCTTTGCCTATGTTTATTTCCATAGGGTCTATACATACTATTATTTGATTTCCTTGCCATTAATTTTTTTAAATGCCTTTCAATTATTAAAAATTGAAAACCCAGACCCTCTTCTGAAAAGATTAGCCTTGACAACCTTACTTTCTGTAATTTTATTCGGAATTAGTATAATTTAATTCCACTTCATAAAAAGATCGATTTATTAATAATATACTTTGATTAATAAAATATGAATTACTATATCTTTGTTTAAATTGGTTAATAAAAAAAATAGTCTCAAACCATAAATTTTTGATCCCTAAAGAAAAATAATTCCTAGAATATCAATTATATTTGATTTTAGAAAAACAAAATATATGAAAAAACTTATCCTATTATTTTTTATTGTTTTAAACCTTAATGCATTCTCTCAACAAACAGCCTCCGAGTATTTTGATTTGGGAGTAGCAAAAAGTAAAGCAGGAGATTATATTGGAGCTCTTTCTTCTTTTAGTTTAGCCATTTCCATGAATCCTGATAATTCACAAAGCTATTTTAACAGAGGTTTATCAAAACAAGCCCTCAAAGATAATAGAGGTGCTATTTTAGATTTCGATAAAACTATTGACCTCAGCCCTAAAGATGCAATGGCGTATCTTTATAGGGGTTTAAGTAAAAGTTACCAAGAAGACAATAGATCAGCTCTTCAAGATTTCAATAGAGCAATAGAAATTTCTCCGGAAGATTCCTATACGTATTTACAAAGAGGTATTATTAGAGCAAAACTCAATGAATTCGCTAAAGCAATTCAAGACTTTACAAAAGTTATTGAACTCAATCCTGAAAATAAAGAAAAATATCAGGCATTTTATTCAAGAGGATTGTGCAAAGCCAAATTAGAAGATTTTTCTGGCAGCATTGCTGACTATTCCAAATCTATAGAAATTAATCCAAAAAGAGCTCAAACTTATGCAGAAAGAGGAAAAAACAGAATAAAAGTGAACGCTTTTGGAGAGGCTGTAAAAGACTTTGATGAGGCATTAAAATTGGATGCTCAAGATTTAGAATCTTATTATTTTAGAGGATTTGCAAAAGCTAAACTTTTAGATTTTAACAATGCAAAGTTAGATTTTGATAAAACATTACAACTTGACCCAAATTACCTGCCCGCCTATTACGCTCGTGGGTATATTCATGGCAAACTAAATAATCAAAAAGCCGCGATTTCAGATTTAACTAAAGCATTATTTATAAAATCAGATGCGAAAAACAACAAGGATTCCTACTCCGCTACTTTTACGAAGGCAAAACTAGACGAACTTAGAAATGCAGTAGAAGAAAAAATAAAAATTATGGATTTTACTGAGGATAAATCGGAGGTATACTATTTTAGAGGAATTGCAAACCTAAAAGCAGAAAATTTAAAAGATGCCTTAACTGATTTAAATAAATCTATAGAATTAAACCCTACTTACGCAGAAGCACATTTTGCTAGGGGTTTGGTAAGGTCCACTATGGGGAATCAATCAGAAGCTCTTATTGATTGTGGGAATGCAATTAAAATTAATCCTAGATATGGGGAGGCCTATTATGTAAGAGGCTTAATAAAAAATGCAGTTGGGGATAATAATGGAGGTTGCTTTGATTTAAGCAAAGCAGGAGAATTAGGCAATGCTTCCACTTATAACATAATAAAAGATTATTGTAATTAAAATCTAAAGGCTGGAGAAATAAAAAAAGATTTAGAATACTAAATCTTTTTTTATATTTTAGGTTCTTCAAACCGAAGATGTTTAACTGACTCACCGGAATTAGCTAATTCATTCAAGGATTCTATCCCAATTCTAAGGTGCTTTTCCACAAAATTAGAGGTAACTTTTTTATCGCTCGCTTCAGTTTTTACTCCATCAGGTTGCATTGGATTATCAGAAACTAATAATAATGCCCCGTGAGGAATTGAATTTACAAAGCCCACAATAAAAATTGTGGCAGTTTCCATATCTATACCCAAAGCCCTTATTTCTTTCAAATAATCCTTAAATTTTTCATCATGCTCCCAAACTCTTCTATTTGTGGTATAAATTGTGCCGGTCCAATAGTCCATTTCGTGTTTAATAATCATCTCAGAAACAGCCCTTTGGAGTCTAAAAGAAGGTAAAGCTGGAATTTCAGGCTTCGCATAATCATCACTGGTTCCTTCGCCTCGAATTGCAGCAATTGGTAAGATGAAATCTCCTAGCGCAGTAATTTTTTTCAAACCTCCGCATTTACCTAGAAAAAGTACGGCTTTAGGTTCTATTGCAGTTAGCAAATCCATAATGGTTGCTGCCATGGCACTTCCCATTCCAAAATTAATAATGGTAATATTACCTGCTGATGCGGTTTGCATAGCATTAGATTTACCTTTTACTTCTACTCCATGCATTTCAGCAAACATCTGAACATAGTTTGAAAAATTGGTTAGTAGAATATATGATTTAAATTCTTCCAGTGGTGTTCCTGTATATCTAGGGAGCCAATTTTTAACTATTTCTTCTTTCGTTTGCATTTATGAATTGTTTATTTAAAATTTGAAGTCTTATCCTATTTAGCACTCTAATTGATTCTATTTATTATCTTAATATGAAAGAAAATTATAATACTAATCACAAATTTAAAGAAATAGAGGGCAAAAACTATATTTATGATAGATTTAGAAAAAAATATTTATTGTTAACTCCAGAGGAATGGGTGCGTCAAAATTTCTTAATTCTACTAATTGAAGAAAAAAAATATTCTAAAAACTTAATTAAATTAGAGAGTGGGTTGAAATATAACAATTTATCAAAAAGATCAGATATTTTGGTTTATGACAATTCAGGCGCTCCTTTTTTATTAATTGAATGTAAAGCACAAGACGTAAAAATCTCAAAAAAAACATTGGAACAAGTTAGCAGATATAACTTAACCATTAAGGCACCGTTTATTTGTATTACTAATTGGTCTAAGACCTATTGCTTTGAAATTGATTTTGAGTCCAACACTTCTAGACAACTTAAGGATTTGCCACTTTTAATCTAAACAATCATTCATTTCAAAGTAAAAATCAGGAAACTAAAAAACTCTGAAACTATTCAAAAAAGGCTCAATAATAGGCTGATAATATTCATATTTTGAAGTTTCACATGCAAAAGTAAGAATATAAAGCTTTTGATTTTTGACGACATAATATTGCCTCCAAGTTTGAAAAAAACCGCTTTTCTCTCCTTTATATGTCATTCTAAATGTATTAGACTTAAGTTTTTTCTTTTCAATGACCTTGAAGTTTTTTACAACTTTAGGCAAATAGGCTTCAGAATAAGCCGCATATTTATCTACAGAATAACTTGCTGTAGAAAGTTTTTCAATGGTGAAATTAATATTTTCCGTAAATCTATCCAAAATACCTAAGGTGTCTGCCGGAGACAATAAACTACATAGATTCTCTTGACAATTATCCATGATTTTCCAACCATCAGGAATATTGATACTGTAGCTGCCTTTTTTTAAAATGTTGGTTTTTTTTTCTACTATTACTTTTGAAGAATCAACACTTTGCGCATTAATTTTCAATAAGCCTAAAAAGAAAAAATAAAAATAAAAAACAATTTTTTTCATATTAATTAATTTCTTGAACTTCAACTATTTTCCGTATATCATCCCAAAAACTAGGATAAGATTTCGCCACTACATTTGGTTCTTCTATTATGATGTCTTGTATCATGCTGATTGGAGCAAAAGCCATAGCCATTCTATGGTCATCGTAGGTTTCAAATCTCGGTAAATCGTCCCAGATTCCTTGTGAAACAATTTCATATTTTTCATTTGGAATTATCTCTTTTAATTCAGCCCCAATTTTTATTAATTCATTTTGAAGTGCTTTCACTCTATCAGTTTCTTTCACTTTTAGACTTTCTAAACCTGTAAAAATAGCGGGTATATTCTTACATGCAACTACTACAGCCACTGTTTGAGCCAAATCTGGGCAATTTATAAAATCCCAATTAAAGGATAATTCTGAATTTATTTTGGTAAGCAAAACCCCTCTATCATTAAAAGTGCTTTTAACCCCAAGTTGATTCATTATAGCTACAATAACGCTGTCACCTTGTAAAGAATTTTCTTTTAATCCTACTAATTCTATTTCAATTAAGGGATTTTTTGCCAATGCCACAATAGCATACCAATAAGAAGCTCCTGACCAATCAGATTCTACTTTATAAGATGTAGCAACATATTTTTGAGTTTTAACAATTAAAGTTTTTTCTTCCCAATTTGCTTCCACAAAAACTCCAAAAGCTTCCATCTGTTTTAAGGTCATTTGAATATAAGGGATTGACCCAATTTCCCCTGTTAGATTTATTTTCAAGCCGTTTGGTAATAGGGGTGCAATCATTAAAATTGCAGAAATAAACTGGCTACTAACATCCCCTCGAATGCTTAGTGATTCACTCTTTTGATTTATAAAACCTTTTAATTTTAATGGAGGGTATCCTTCTTTGCCTAAATAT
>DAIQBE010000287.1:0-5041 GCA_036781325.1 Leadbetterella sp.
AAAGATTAAATTGCTTTCCGTTTTTTGCAATAAATTGATTATTGTGGGTAATTAGACCGAAATTCTTTTTAGATTCGATTATAACCCCTTTTTGACTGGAGCCTATCGACCCTGCTTTCATTTGAGTTATTAAAGTTTTTTTTTCTAAATTAACAAATTTATTTGTTGATTGGCCCAGTGCAGCCAGCTTATCTTCTTGAGTCATGACTGTGAAAGAATTAAGATCATCATTTGAGGGTATATTTCGTTTTTTTGCTAATAAATCTCTCGCAACTCGACTTCCTCCAAATTGAGGACTTTCCGTTTCTCTTTTTAAGATGGACTGAACCTCAAACTCTAACTCCATTGTCTCTATTGACTTATCCGTCGTTTCCACAACATCAATTGTTGTTACTTGTTCTTTGAGGGAGGTTTTAAGATTGGTATTTATTAAATTTTTATTATTGTTCATGCCTGATTCTTCAAATTCTAACTCTTGGCCAAACTCATCATCATCATTCTCAGATATAGAATTTTCGCCCTCAAACTTTATTTCATTGTCTTTGGTTTGTATAACCTCATGTTCGTTTATTCTGATTTCAAAACATTGATAAAAAGTATCAAGGCTTTCTGAAACAACATTTCTTGAGGTTGATTCAGAAAATGGAAAACAATTTTTTAATTCTTCAAGTATTGAATGATCAAATTGCACACTTGGAATCAAATAATAGTTCCCTGTATCGTGGAAATACTTCATAATCGTTCCCATGCTGTCCACATCTGGAGCGTATGAAAATATTATTTTATAGACCGTTAAAAGCGGCAGATTGTTTTCGGTTGCCATATTTTTGATATAATTTGTTTTGTCATCGCTCTTCTTTATTAATTCAATAATACTGTTTCGAATGAAAATGTCATCAACGGAAATGCTTTGAAGATATACGTGAGTGTAAAAGAAATATTCGTTTATTACTTTCTTATCTTCAGCGGAATCTTGCGAAAATAAATAATTGAATCGATTTGGATTATTTCCTTGTAAAACGGTTGCCCTAAATTCTGATACTTGAGAAGAGAAAGGATTTGTGTCAATGATATCCTTTAGTCTTTCTGAGGAGAATGAATCCTCTCTTCCATAATGGATGAATGTTTCATATGACTCTATAAACAACAATTTAAGTACAATTTTATTGGGAGGTGTTGACAAACCAGGGTTATTATCCAATATTGTGGTAAAATCTTCATATATTTTGATCGGATTTATGGATTTTGACATTTCTTTGAACACATTTGTTTCCCAAAACTGTTGCAAATCAAACAATTTGCATATTTTCCAGCTTTCCAATCTGAGAGCTCCATGTCTGCAATATTCTGTAAAATCTTCCTTAAAGGATTTAATGTAACTTGTTAAAAGTATCAATTGTGATGTTCCATAAATTGGTGATTCGTCTCCAAAGAAATCTAACGATATTGCCTTACTTGGATTATTGATGCTCAATATATATGAAAAAAGCCAATAAAATATTGCGTAAGATTTTGGAGAATATGCACACTGTCCATTCTCTCTTGTTTTTACCCTAATGCAATTCTGTGTTTTATAAATCATATAATAAATTGGATCCTCGAAATCTAACTCATAATTTATTCTGATAGTTTGTAAATGCTGGTACATTCTTGCCATTGTGACCTTGGGAACGGCAATACGAGCGGATTGTTCGTAGAAATAAATATGAAAATAATTATCAGTATTAAACAATGGCATTGCTTCGACGAATACTTCTGCAGTGAACAAATATTCTGCCCATCTTATAGCAAAATTAATATCACAGTCTTTGGTGATTAAAGGATTATCACTCGTAGATCGTCCTGGTGATAAATCAAATAAATCTAGAGCTATTCCGTCCTTGCTAGTGATGATAGAAGGTCGACAAGAAACGATGTTTTTTTTAAAGAGCTCAAATTTGCTTAATTTTAATGGATTTGGTTTTTTATACATATCACTTTCAAATTGGGCAAAGAATTTTGGAACTTGTTTAAGCATATTTTCTTTATTTGTATCAAATTTATTTTGTTCCTCTCCAATTCCAGAGGATTTTTTTGTTTTTTTACCAGCCAAATTAGCAAAGTAATAAAGATCAAATTCTAATATCCTTTCATCAATCCTTTTTCTTTTGATAAATTGCTTAAAATTAGCACTTATAGGATCTTTACCTGTTCCTTTATTTTTCTCACTAGTGATTGTAAACATTCTCATCACTGTTCCAAAAAATCCAGCAGTTTTGTAATAATTTAATCTCCTCAGCAAGTTAGCTTCAAAGTCTTTTATGAAGTAAAGAATAAATATTTTCAGATCGTCTGTCTGAGGTTCATCTTTGTAATTTTTGATCCAATTAATAGTCATGTGCAAAAGTAACCGTTGTATGTTAATTTCCTTTATTCCTCTAATGTATTTCATAAATTTAAAGTATACTATCCGAACATAGTTGACAGTTTTTGGATTTTCAGTGAAAATTGCAAGACCTTTTTCGATAATTGTTCTGATTTTGGTTATCTGGACACTAAAACATTTAGAGTTAAATCTGTAAACCTCTTTTATTTCAATTTTTTTAGCTTTACTCCGTGGTGTATCGTACCTTCCATTAGGGACTCTAACTGATTTTTGTCCTACTAATTTTTCAAAACCAATTTGATTGATTTTGAACGACTCACACTTCGATAAATCCCATTTCAAGCCAGTCAAGTAGGTTTCATAGGTTGTAAATCGTATCTGAATTTGAACGGTAATCATAAATTTTATAAGGTTCTTGTGAAGTTTGATTGGTTTGTTTGGAAGGTCTGGCTCAATTCTTTTTATTGCTGACTCAAAATTACATTCTTGTACTCCTGCAATAGAAGCAAGTCGAATAGTCGTATCTCCGATTACAGCGTATTTCTCTTTTAACAGATTTAAGTCAACTGTATTAAAGTATTGAAGAGAATCATTATTATCTATTTTTATATCAGTGCCTAAAAATTTACAAAGACTGGTCCAAATATTAACTTTGCTTGACGTTTGTATAATTTCTTTCTTCTCAATCAAGTAAATGTAGGCTCGATATATAGTCTCAAGAGCCAATATGTAACTGTCATACAAATAAGTGAAGTCATTTGTAGCTCCTTTTGCTGTCCAATGGTCACGTAGCTCTTCAAACGTAATTGTTTTTGTTTGGGACGATACATGATCAATCTCAATAGTAAATTCCGATAGTGTTTTGAAGAAATCAGCATGGAATACAATTGGTGTAAGTGCATATTCCAAGAGAATATTGTATGATTCTTCCCTTACGTAACTATTAAAGTCAAAAAGAAATAAGTGATACCTGCATATTGGGTTTGTTTGGCATCCGATTTTATTCAAAAAATCCCTTCCTACCCTTTTCTCTCCCAAAAATGTAGTTTTGAATACTTTATACTCTTCGTCATTAATATTAATATTGTATCTGGCTTTAAACAGAATTTCCTCGTAGGTCATAAAGTTTTCCTTATTTTTTTCAAATTTGCAGTCTTGTGGAGTATCTGTGGTCAGCGTGCTATAAAAGGAGATGAAAAATTGTTGGGCGATTTCTCTCCTATCCCGATATTCTACATCTTGATTACCATTTATACCTCCTATTCGGCTTTGAAAAGCTGAAATGTGCTCAGTATCTGCACACATTAAATAAACTATTTCAATCAATTTTACACAAATGGCTTTATTCAACTTTTCCAGTCTCTCTTTGTATTCAGGATCAAGAATTTTCATTTTTGAAAAAATTTGTTCAAATTTGAGAGTTTTCAGTGTATGTTTTGTTGAAAGAAAATCGTAGTCTGAAACGATTAAATTGAGATTAACCTCATCATTAGGTACGACTGTTGCTTTTTGAAGTTGATATTCCTTATAAAAAAGAGTCGCCAGCTTTTGGTAATCTTGAGGATAAAGGCCTTCCCTTTCCCACTCAACCTGATAATCTTTAAGAC
Organism: Leadbetterella sp.; assembly: GCA_036781325.1. Taxonomy (GTDB): domain Bacteria; phylum Bacteroidota; class Bacteroidia; order Cytophagales; family Spirosomataceae; genus Leadbetterella. The sequence goes on from DAIQBE010000287.1 coordinate 3,973, forward strand.
TTGACGAAATTATAATTCCATTATCAATTACGAACTGGAATTTCACAACGAACTCGTTTAATAATGGCTTAATTCTGATTGGCAAATACCAGTAGTAAACTTGATCCACCAGGGACATCTGCTTTGAAATTTTTTCCGAGTATCCCTCAATCAGCTTTAAGTGATTAGTGAAAGGCTCTTTAATTGTCATATAGTTTCTTGATTCAAACAAACTTGTCGATTCAACAAATTTTGTTGCAAAATATTCAGCGACTAAGTTCTCACTGTCCATGATTTCTTTTTTGCAAATATTTTGGTATCCTAAATCTTCAAAACGTTGAGGATTGTAAGGTTTTAGCATATCTTCATCCTCTTTTTTCAAATATTCATTAATTTGTTCTGTTTTTATTATCCTTGGGTCTATTGTGATCTGATACTTATCCTGAATACTCTTCAGAGTGCTTTCATCTAATCCTGAAAGAAATTCAATTGCATCACTATTCAATACGTCTTCTTGAGTCTCAGAACTTTTTTGATAAGACCTAATACCCCGAGCCACTCCATTACGAATCGCAGATTCGGCAATTAGTGAATCTAATTCCTGCGTATTGTCATCTCCAATAACGGTAGTAAACTTTACATTCTGAATTGATGATACGATAGGTTTGACATCCAAAGTTTCAGAATTGAATTCATTAATTTCAATTATCACTGTCTGTTGTTCTTCAGAAATAACGACTTGATTACCTGAACCTGAGTTACCTCCTTTTAACAATCGACTCTTAATTTCAATATCGTGAAGTTTTATTTCATCAATTTCTCTGTTGATAACTTGGTTTATTTTTGACTTGGTAAGATCAGCAAGTCCATTGTCTTGCTTGGTCAGACCAATTTTTGTTTGCTTACTTTGTATTCTAACAAATATGAGCATTTGCAGCAATATTACGATGAGTTTTGTGTTCATTTGAAGTTTATAATTTTGATTTTTATATCTCATTGATCATCGCATGTTTAAAAGAGTATTCAAATTCTTACTAATTCATTCAAGGGGTTTGGGGTTTGGGGTTTGGGGTTTGGGGTTTGGGGTTGG
>DAIQBE010000288.1:0-5001 GCA_036781325.1 Leadbetterella sp.
GAATCAGGTTATAATTGATATGCGGTTTTTGTCCAGCCAAAGTTTCAGCAACAAAAACGCCTTCTTCCTCAGCTTTGTGAGCAAGCATTGCACCACGAACAACATCTCCGATGGCATAAATATTGGGAACATTGGACTGCAAAGTATGTTCATCCACTGTTATTCTACCTTTTTCTGAAACTACACCAGCTGCTTCTAAATTCAAATTATCTGTATAGGGCCTTCTTCCAATGCTTACTAAACAATAATCTCCAGAAATTACCACTTCTTTTCCTTCTTTATCTTGAGCGGTAACTCTAACTTCTTTGCCTAAGTTTTCAATTAAACTTACTTTAGTATTAAAATAGAATTCAGCTCCCAATTTTTTTATTGATTTTTGCAATTCCTTACCCATGGTCTTATCCATTGTGGGTATCATTCCTTCTGCGAACTCAACAAAAGTAACTTTAGAACCTAATCTGGCATAAACTGAACCTAATTCTGCACCAATTACTCCTGCACCAATCACAAGCAAATGCTTTGGTATTTCTGTCAAGACAAGAGCCTCTGTAGAAGTAATAATTCGTTTTCTATCATAATTCATGAAAGGCAAAATAGTGGGCTTAGATCCAGTTGCTATAATTATATTTTTACCGCTTATTATTTCTTCTGATCCATCTTCTTTGGCTATTTTTATTGTATTTCTATCAACAAAAGATCCAAAACCATTTTTTACAATGATCTTATTCTTTTTCATTAAGAAATTAATTCCATCATTCATTTTTTTAACCACTCCAGCTTTACGTTCTATCATTTTATTGATATCGGCTTTTACTTGACCTGTGTGTATTCCATGCTCTTCAAAATGATTAACTGCATTAAAATAGTGCTCAGAAGAATCTAAAAGAGCTTTAGAAGGAATACAGCCCACATTTAAACAGGTACCACCTAAAGCATTATATTTTTCAATAATTGCGGTTTTCATACCTAATTGCGAACACCTTATCGCGGCAACATATCCCCCTGGACCTGAACCAATAACTATTACATCGAAATCCATACTATAAAATATTTTCTAGATAAATTTAAAAAAATGAACATAAATAAAAAGCATCTCTAGGATGCCTTTCTTAAATTTAAACTTTCAAAAGCATTCTCATTGGGTCTTCTAACAATTGTTTTACTCTAACTAGAAAACCAACCGAATCCTTACCATCAATAGTTCTATGATCATATGATAATGCCAAATACATTATGGGACGAATTTCAACTGACCCATTTATTGCAACTGGTCGCTCCACAATATTGTGCATTCCCAAAATCGCAGATTGTGGGGCATTAATAATTGGAGTTGAAAGCATAGACCCAAAAATACCACCATTGGTTATAGTAAAAGTTCCACCGGTCATTTCCTCAATGGTCAATTTATTATCCCGTGCTTTTAAGGCTAAACGAACAACTTCCGCTTCTATTTCGGCAAATGACATTTTTTCCGCATTTCGAATGACAGGTACAACTAATCCTCTGGGAGCTGAAACTGCAATAGAAATATCTGCAAATTCATTAAATACTACTTCGTCTCCATCTATGTAAGCATTCACAACTGGGAATTCTTGTAATGCAATTGAACAAGCTTTTGTAAAAAAAGACATAAAACCTAATCCCACGCCATGTGCTTCTTTAAACTTATCTTTGTATTGTTTTCGCAAATCCATGATTGGCTTCATATCCACCTCATTAAAGGTGGTTAACATAGCTGTTTCATTTTTAACGGCCACTAAACGCTTTGCAATAGTTTTTCTTAGGGAAGACATTTTTTCTCTTCTTGAACCTCTAAAGTCTTCATTTTTAGAAACTATTGGTGAACTAATTACCGCCGCTTTTGTGGATACTTCTTGCTTTGCTAAAACAGCATCTTCTTTTGTCACTCTTCCACCAGGGCCAGTTCCTTCAACGGAAGAAGCAGAAATTCCCTTTTCCGCTAAAATCTTTGATGCTGCAGGTGAAGGATGACCTTCAGCATAACTTATTTCACTCTTACTATTTGAGGCTTCGGAAGTATTTACTTGATCAACAACTGAATTACTTTCAATTGCTTTATTGGCACTTGTTTGAATTGATGCAATTACGCCACCAATAGGAACCACACTTCCTTCGGCCATCGTTATTTTTAATATGCCGCTGTAGGGTGAAGGAAGTTCAAATGTTGCCTTATCAGATTCCAATTCGCAAATGATTTCATCCATATTTACAAAACTACCTTCTTTTTTTACCCATGATGCTATTGTAACTTCCGTGATAGATTCGCCCACTGTAGGAACTTTTACCTCAAAAACTTCAGCGAATTTTTCTATAGGTTCAACTGGTTTGGGAACAAAATTGGTGTCAGGTTTTTTGTCTTGATTTTCCGATGCTATGGCTTTCCCATTTGAGGTTTCAATATTGCAAATAGGTGTTCCTATTTTCAAAGTATCGCCTTCCTTTCCTAATATCCGTAAAATTCCGTCAGCTTCTGCTGGCAATTCAAATGTGGCTTTATCTGATTCAAGCTCACATATAACTTCATCCATTTTTACAAAATCTCCTTCTTTTTTTACCCAAGAGGCAATAGTAACTTCGGTTACAGATTCGCCAACTGAAGGCACTTTCATTTCAATTGTCATGATTTATAAATTAATTCATTTGGAATGCCTTATCCATAATTACACTTTGAATACTATTGTGGTTTTTGGTATAACCTGTTGCTGGTGAAGCACTTAATTTCCTAGAAATAACATCATCAATACCATCAGCAAACTCTCTAAGAATAAATGACCAATATCCCATATTTAAAGGCTCTTCTTGAACCCATACTTTCTCAGCATTCTTATATTTTGAAAGCTCCGCTTCCACCTTTGCTTTAGGGAAAGGATGCAATTGTTCTAACCGAATTATTGCTATATCGGCTCTTTGCTCCTCTTCGCGTCTTTTAAAAAGATCGTAATATATCTTGCCAGAGCATAGCAAAACCTTCTTTACTTTAGATGCTTTTACAGTGTCGTCTCCAATAACTTCTCTAAAAGAAGTATTTTCAACAAATTCATTCATTTCAGAAACAGCCAAAGGGTGCCTAAGCATAGACTTTGGAGACATATGAACACACGGCTTTCTGAAAGGCAAAGCTAATTGCCTTCGGAGCATATGAAAAAAGTTTGCTGGTGTAGTACAATGGCAAACATACATATTATATTCTGCAGCCAATTGTAAAAAACGCTCTGGCCTAGCATTAGAATGTTCAGGACCTTGGCCTTCGTAGCCATGTGGCAACAAAAGCACTAAACCGTTCATTGCATTCCATTTGGATTCAGCAGCTACTAAGAACTGGTCAATCATTATTTGAGCCCCATTTGCAAAATCTCCAAACTGGGCCTCCCAAATTACTAGCGCATTGGGATTTGCCATAGCATAGCCATATTCAAAACCCATAACCGCATATTCAGACAAAAAGGAATTATAAATTTCAAATTTACCTTGACCTTCTCTGATTTTAGTTAAGTTATTGAACTTTGTCCCATTGTTAACATCATGCAAAACCGAATGACGATGAGAAAAAGTACCTCTCTGTACATCCTGACCAGACATTCTAACCCATTGACCATCATTTAATACCGAACCAAAAGCCATTAATTCAGCAGCTGCCCAATTAAATGGTCTCTTTCCTTCAAAAATCTCTTTTCGTTCTTCTAAAACTTTTTCAATTTGCTTAATTGGAGTGAAATTTTCAGGAACATTGGATAGCGCCTTTCCAATTAATTTAATACTATCTATATTGATTCCAGTTTTTGGAGATTCTTCAAAATCTATGACTGCAGATCTTCTTAGTTTTGCCCAATCTAATTCTAATTTAGGCAATTCATAGGCCAATTGATTTTGCTTTACTTTTTGTAAAATTCCTTGCAAATTATCGTCAAAATCGGCTTTAATTTGTTTTGCCATCTTTTCATCGATATTGCCTTCAGACTTTAATTTCTCAATATATATTTCTCTAGGACTTATATGTTTATTAATTAACTGATACATAAAAGGCTGTGTAAAACGGGGCTCATCCGCTTCATTATGACCGTATTTCCTGTAGCAAATCATATCCACAAAAACATCTCTGTTAAACTCCTGTCTGAATTCTATGGCCAACTGCATAGCATAAACCACTGCCTCTGGATCATCCCCATTAACATGGAAAATAGGAGTATCTAAAATTTTAGCGATATCCGAACAATATAAGCTGGATCGAGCATCGACATTGTCGGTGGTAAACCCAATTTGATTATTAATAATAAAGTGAATGGAGCCCCCAACGTAGTATCCAGGTAGATTTGACATTTGAGTTACCTCGTAAACAATTCCCTGTCCTGCTAAAGAAGCGTCTCCATGGATGATAATTGGGAGAATTTTATCATAAATATCATCGAAATCATTAGATTTTAGTCCTTTACTTTCAAAGTGAGCATCTGCCCTAGCCCTAGCATATCCTAAAACCACGGGATCAACGGTTTCAAGGTGCGAAGGGTTGGCCATAAGCTTCATGGATACTCTTTTACCGTTGGGTGTTTCAATTTGACTAGAATATCCTTGATGATATTTAACATCTCCATCACTAAATTCTAAAGTTGGCACATTCTCTTCAAACTCATTAAAAACCTGATCATAAGGTTTTTGCATAATATTGGTTAGAACATTTAACCTACCCCTATGTGCCATTCCTATGATTACTTCTTCCACTCCCAAATCTGCACCTTTCAGAATTGCTGCGTCTAAACCAGGAATTGTGGACTCCCCACCTTCCAAAGAAAACCTTTTTTTCCCTAAAAACTTTGTGTGCAAAAAGTTTTCAAATGCGACGGCCTGATTTAATTTTTTTAATATTCTCTTTTTTGATTCTAAGGATGGCTTAAAATTCAAAAATTCTGTTTCCAATTTTTTCCTAAAATCACTCTTAATTTTTCTATCTCTGATATATTGGTATTCAAATCCAATCTTCCCACC
>DAIQBE010000289.1:0-4982 GCA_036781325.1 Leadbetterella sp.
AAACTCATTATACAACTATTCAATTTCAATACATTAAAGATTGGATAAAAGAAGCTTACAAGAATAGAGAAAAGACCACTTATATAAATCAAAATCAAATAGAAAACCATTAACCGAATAATTAAAAAATTCGACCTAAATCAAAGTATGAATTTTAAAAAACTAAAATTTCATTTTACTGGTATTTTTGCTTTATGAAGATTTTTAGCAGATTCCGCTTTTCGAGGTAAAGTGATATTAAGAACACCATCTTCATATTTTGCTTCGATATCATCTTTTTTAATATTTTCTGGTAAAGAAAAACTTCTAGAAAAAGAGGAATAACTATATTCTTTTCTGGTAAATTTTTTATCTTTTTCTTCTTTATTTTCTTCCTTCTCACTACTAATAGTCAGCATGTTATCTTCAATATCAATTTTGAAGTCACTTTTTTTCATGCCAGGAACAGCTAATGATACTTTATACTCCGACTTATGCTCGGTAATATTCACTGCTGGTACACTTTGTGCACGTGCTAGAATAGTGTCGTTAACAAACCATTCATTCCATGGTTTAAAAAAATCATTAAATACAATTGGAAAATTATGTTTAGAGTGAGCCAATGTTTGGGTTTCCATTATAGCTATAAAATTTAAAGGTTAAAAGATTTATTTATGGCCAAAATTAAAATCAACATTCCAAAAAAAAAATGACGAAAATTAGTTCATTGACACATAAAAATCATATAAAAAAAACATTCTTATTTTCAAATTTGCGAATAAAAAAGTATGAGAGAAAATAATGTTTATCTATCTAATTTTTCAAGGTATATACAAATAACATTCTTTGTTTTATGCATATTATATTTTGGAAGATCCCTTTTCATTCCTTTAAGCTTTTCATTTTTGATAAGCTTTATTTTGTACCCTATTTGTACCTGGTTGAAAAATAAAGGTTTTGGAAGGTCTGGAAGTATCTTCATTTCTATCTCACTATTAATATTTTTATTTATTTTCCTTGCTTATTTGATATTTCTTCAACTAATTAATTTTAGAAATGAATGGACGGCCTTAAGCCAAAAATTTATTTCGCTCCAAAAAAGTATAGAAATTACTTTGTCAAAAAACTTAGGTCTCAGTTTGGAACATCAAATGGAAATATTTCAAAATATTACAAAAAATGCAACTAATCAAATAATCCCAATTTTTCAAAATACATTTAGTACCCTAAGTTCCTCTCTTTTAAATTTGATATTTATTCCAATATTTTCAGCACTTATTCTTTTCCATAGTAAGCTACTAACCCATGCATTGTACTATTTATTTCCAATCGAAAAGCGTCAAATCATACATGAAATATTAAGTGAAACCATTCATTCCTATTACAATTTTATAAAAGGAATGTTGGCGGTTTATCTGATAGTTGGAGTATTAAATAGTCTGGGTCTTTGGATACTAGGAATTCCACACCCGTTCTTATTTGGCTTTATTGCCTCAATTCTCACTTTTATACCTTATGTGGGTATTATTATTTCTTCGCTTCTACCCATTTCAGTAGCTTGGCTTACTTACAATTCTATTTGGCATCCAATAGGAGTTATACTTGTTTTTGGTATTGTGCAGCTTTTAGAAGCAAATATTATTTTTCCAAAAGCTGTAGGTAATAGATTGCAAATAAACACATTGGCTATTATCATCATGATAATAGTGGGAGGAATTATATGGGGTACGGCAGGAATGATATTGTTTATTCCCTTTGTAAGTATTTTAAAACTTATAGCAGACCGAACTGAAAATTTAAAGGCTTTGGCTGTGCTATTAGGAGAAGGAAAGCAGAAAGAGGAATGAAATCTATATTTGCATCAAAAAAAAAACAATTTTAAATAGTTTTAATAAAATTAAGAAGAAAAAACTCTGATTATTTAATTTTAATTATATTTATATAGATTAGAATAATCCCTTTATCTCATAAAAGAAAAAAAAATATTTTCTCAAAAAGTCTAAAGAATAAATTTGAAAACTTTTAGTTTAAACTGTGGAAATAGTATAAAACAGATGAAATTCAAGATAGCTGAATTTTATTGATTCCCAAAAATGAATAATGACATACCTTTATTTTTATGAAAAAATTTATAATGAAAATGCATAAAAAAAACTATCTTACTTTGAGCATCCATAATTTATTTTTTATCTTCTCTTTTACTTTCCTAAGCTGTAGATCCAAGCCAGAGCAAACTTCTGTTGAAATAAAGGATATCACAGAATCTGTATATGCATCGGGCATAGTAAAAAGTAAAAATCAATATCAAGTATTTTCGAAAGTAAATGGTATTATAGAAGAATTGTTTGTAAAAGAAGGTGATTTAATAAAAAAAGGGCAAACCATCCTTAAAATTGCTAATTTAGGTGGAAAAATAAATAGCGAAAATGCAGCTCTTGCGGTTAAAAATACGGATTATAATGCCAATATCGATAAAATCTCAGATCAAGGTATTGCTGTAGATATTGCAAATAAAAAATTAAAAAATGACTCCTTGCTTTTGCAGAGACAAATAAACCTTTGGAACCAGCAAGTGGGAACAAAAGTGGAGCTGGAGCAAAGAGAATTAGCATTTTTAAATTCTAAAATTGCCTACCAATCAGCAATCTATAAATTTAAAGAATTGAAACGGCAAATCAATTTTGCTTCAGCTCAATCAAAGAAGCTGTTGGAAATGAATCGTACATTAGAGGCCGATTATTTTCTAAAAAGTGAATACGACGGAAGAATATATACGCTATTGAAAGAAAAAGGTGAAATGGTAAATCCACTAAACTCGGTAGCCTTAATTGGTGATGCTAATGACTTCATTTTAGAATTACAGGTAGATGAAAATGACGTGGTTAGAATAGCTATTGGTCAAAAAGTTTTTGTAAGCCTAGATAGTTATAAAGGAGAGGTTTTCGAAGCAAAAGTAGAAGAAATTGAACCTATAATGAATGAAAAAACCAGGACATTTATAGTAAAAGCAAGTTTCCTTAAAAAACCAAAAGTGCTGTATCCAAATCTTACGGTAGAAGCAAATATAGTCATAATCACTAAAGAAAAAGCCTTGACCATTCCACGAAATTATCTGGTTGAGGACTCGTATGTTTTAAACGAAAAAAACGAAAAAGTAAAAGTTCAAATAGGTTTAAAAGATTATGAAACAGTAGAAATACTGTCGGGTTTAAAAACAAATGATATAATTCTAAAACCTTTAAAATGAAAAATTATTTAATTATTAGTATTGCAAGGTCGCTTTTGATTGCACGATGGAAACAAACATTGATTGCAGCAGTAGGCGTTACTTTCAGCATTACGATGTTTATAGCATTACTTGGTTTTATGAATGGCCTCAATGATTTATTGGATAGTTTAGTAATGAACAGGACACCACACGTAAGAATTTTCAATGAGATAAAAGCCAATACTAAACAGCCAATAAATGTTTCAAAAGATTATAAAGCCCACCATAATTTTATCAGATCTATTAAACCAAGCGGAAATAGTACCCAAATTTTTGACAATGCAAAAATCATAGAAACACTTCGAAAAGATGTTAGAGTTTTGGGCATTTCACCAAAAATGACAGCTCAGGTATTTTATAATGTTGGCCCTATCGACATTACAGGAGTGGTAAATGGCATTGACGTAGAGGCTGAAAGCAAACTATTCTACTTTCAAGATTATATGCGCGAAGGCTCTTATATGGATTTAAAAAATATTCCCAATAGCATAATTCTTGGAAATGGTGTTGCAAACAAAATGCTAAGCGAAATAGGTGACGTTATACAGCTTAGCACACCAAGCGGAAATAGGTTTCCTTTAAAAGTAGTGGGCATTTTCCAGTCTGGTATTATGGAAATAGATAAAATACAAAGTTATGCTTCACTAAAAACAACTCAAAAATTGCTTGGAAAAAGCAACAATTATATTACTGATATTCAAATTAAATTAAAAGACATGAAATTAGCACCCATGCTAAGTAAAGAATACGCACATATTTTTAATAGCGATGCTGAAGATATACAAACCGCTAACTCTCAATTTGAAACGGGAAGTTCGGTTCGTACCTTAATATCCTATGCGGTAGGGATAACTCTTCTTATAGTAGCAGGATTTGGCATTTATAATATATTAAACATGATGATTTATGAAAAAATGGATAGTATTGCCATACTTAAAGCCACAGGATTTTCGGGAAAAGATGTAAATAAAATTTTTATGTTAATTGCTCTCAGCATTGGCTTTTTCGGCGGAATAGTTGGATTGCTTTCGGGTTTTGTATTGTCTTCGATAATTGACCAAATCCCTTTCAATACTGCTGCCATGCCAACAATTACTACCTACCCAATAAATTACAACCCAAAATTCTATCTTATTGGTATGAGTTTTTCTATCATTACTACCTATTTTGCTGGCTATTTCCCAGCGAAAAAAGCGAGTAAAATTGACCCAGTGGATATTATAAGAGGGAAATAATTATGGAAAATCAAATTGTTATTCAGGCAAAATCTATTTATAAAAGCTTTTATGATCCAGTTACCATTCCTATTCTAAAAGACATAAATTTCTCTGTTAATAAAGGAGAATTTTGTTCCATCATTGGAAAGTCAGGATGTGGAAAATCAACGCTATTATATATACTATCCACAATGGATACGGCTTACGAAGGCGAATTATTGATAGATCGAGAAAGCATGTCTGGAAAAGAAGAACAATTTTTAGCAAGTGGTGAATTATCGATAGAACAAATTGAAAATCGAAAATTATTACGCAGAGTAATGCAATCTCAAGGATTTAAAAACATTGAAACCGAATGGTGGCATTTTAACGCGTGTTCTAGAAATGAGGCCAAACAAAAATATTTAATATTAAAAACAGAATAATTAAGCTTAACTTAAATCCTTATCTTTAACTCAAACTCAGGCTCAATCTCATTTAATCTTAAAACGAATCCCAATAAAACCTCTAATTCCTTG
>DAIQBE010000290.1:0-4976 GCA_036781325.1 Leadbetterella sp.
ATCCATGCCATCCAATAGTGTTTTTGTTTCTACGGCTTCATTAAAGTACATTACTGCCATATTAAAATTAACATCATAATTGTTAGGATCTATTGCCAATACTTTTATATATGCTGCATTCGCTTTTTCTTTAGCAACTTTATTTTTTGCTTCTAGAGCTGCTAATCCATCAGCACTTGGAGCATTTAAAACTTTAGCAGCTTCTTTTTCAGCTAAATCTTTAATGGCTTTCTCTAAAGCTTCTTTTTGTGCATCTTTTTTAGCCGTAACTTCAATAATTTGTTTTTTGGTTGCAGCTGCTGTTTTTGGGTCTTTTTTAAGCTTAGCATTTAAATTAACTATTTCATTCTCAAAAATTCCCAGCTTTTCTTTTTCCAAATCTACTTTTTTTAATGCATCATCCGTATTTACTTTGGTAATTTTTTCTTTTATTTTCTTTATTTCACTTGCTGCTTCTTGAGCTTTATTGTCATATAATAAACCAAGATTACTCATACTTGTAACATTAGTCGGATCAGATTCTATTATTTTTTCCAAATCTGCTATTGCTCCATCTATATTATTTGAAACAAGATAGGTGTTTACGATTTCAGCTTTCAAATCTTTATCTTTAGGATTCATTTGAGAGCCTTTTCTTAAAATATCAATAGCCTTGTCATAATTTTTATCAATCTTATATATTTGTGCTAAACTATAAAATACAGCAGGGTCTTTACCTCCGTTTGCAATATAGCTATTGAAACTAGCTACTGCTTCTGTATTTTTACCAATAGATTGGTCAACAATTCCAGCATATAATGCTGCTGTAGTATCTTTAGCATTTACTTTTAAACTAAGTCCAAATAATTGGCTAGCCATAGCTAAGTTTTTGTTGTTATAATAAGAAGCCCCTTGACTTAAAAGAGCACGATAAACATTTGTAGTTCCATATATTGCATCTTCTATTTCTTTGCTTTTTTTACCTCCAGCTGCCTTTTCAACTTCTTGTGCTTTTAAAAATGTTTCATACGCTTTTAATGAGGCTGTTGAATCAGTTCCGCATTGTAATGCATGTTCAATATAAGACTCAGCTAATTTAACCCATGTTGCACTTTTTACATTTTGCTTAGGGTTTTCAGATAATTTAACATTTTTATCAATTGCATCTTTATAACTTTTACAAATCAATTCTTTTTCTGCATTTTTCTGGGCATTCACATTGAAGGACAATAATCCAACAAAAGCAATTACAATTAATTTTTTCATTTCTAGGTTTTTTATTTAAATATTAGACTGATTTAATTTATTTGGTTTAATTAACATTGATTATCAAATATATTTTTAATTTTTTACAACTCTATAAAGTTTACAACAAATTTATTTTTGAAAGTATAAAAAAATTAAATTATTGATTACAAATTTTATTCTGAGGTTTCGTCATCTTCAGGTTTTACTTCACTAGCACTTGAGGAGTCCTCATTTTCATTTTCCGTCGCAGGTATAATCAAATTATCTTCCACTAAAGTTTCTTCTTCTTCCTCTTCTTTTATAATTCTTGTTACGGAAGCTATACCGTCTTTCTCACTTAATTTGATAAGTTTTACTCCTTGGGTATTTCTTCCCATTATTCTAAGGTCAACTACATGAATTCTAATGGCTATTCCACGGTTTGTAATTATCATCAAATCGTCTTCATCTGTAACCTCTTTAATCGCAACTAGTTTTCCAACTTTATCGGTAATATTCAAAGTTTTTACTCCTTTTGCTCCTCTGGAAGTAATTCTATAATCGTCTATATCAGACCTTTTTCCAAATCCATTTTCTGAAACTACTAATAATTGAGCGTCATCTCTACCTACACAAATCATACCTATGGCATGATCATCTTCTGCTAGATTTATTCCTCTAACTCCTGTAGCTCCCCTACCCATTGGTCTTATTTGAGTTTCATGGAATCGAACAGCTTTTCCTTGACTTGCGGCTATGATTATAAAATCATTACCATTGGTTAATGCAACATCTATCAAAGTGTCCCCTTCATTGATATTTATAGCTATAATTCCATTCTGCCTAGGTCTTGAATATAGCTCTAACAATGTTTTCTTAACTGTACCTTTTTTGGTACACATTACAATGTAATTATTTTTGATATAATCCTCGTCAACAAGTGTTTTTACATTTAATACTGCTTTAATTTTATCATCTGATTCAATATTAATCAAATTTTGAATTGCTCTGCCTTTGGATGTTTTATTTCCTTCAGGCGTTTCAAATACTCTCAACCAATATAATCTACCTTTTTCGGTAAAAAATAATAAATAATTATGGTTTGTTGCCATGAAAAGGTGTTCTGTATAATCCTCATCTTTGGTTTTTACACCTCTAGATCCAGTTCCGCCTCTCCCTTGACTTTTATACTCAGCTAGATTTGTTCTTTTGATATATCCTTGATTTGAAACGGTTACCAACATTTCGTCATCTGGAATCATATCTTCGATGTTGAATTCTGCCCCTACCATTTCAATTTTAGAACGTCTAGCATCACCAAACTTAGTTTTTATATCAATTAAGTCAGCTTTTACAATTTCTTTTTTCTTTTCATCAGAAGCCAAAATTGCATTCAATTCATCAATTAACTCTTTAATCTCTTTAAATTCAGCGATAATCTTATCTCTTTCAAGCCCAGTTAAACGTTGTAAACGCATATCAAGAATAGCACGAGCTTGAATTTCTGATAAATCATAATTTGTCATCAAGCCAGCTCTAGCTTCATCAGGATCTTTAGATTTCCTAATTAAAGCGATTACTTCATCTAAATGATCTAATGCTATCAATAAACCTTCTAGAATGTGTGCTCTTTTTTCAGCTTCTTTTAGCTCAAACTGAGTTCTTCGGGTAATAACTTCAATTCTGTGCTCTACATAATATTTTATTAAATCTTTAAGATTTAACATTACCGGTCTACCTTTTACCAATGCAACGTTGTTGATGGAAAACGATGACTGTAATTGGGTGTATTTAAAAAGATTATTTAAAACCACATTTGGAACAGCGTCTCTTTTGAGATCATAAACTATCCTTAAACCATCTCTATCTGACTCATCTCTTAAATCTGAAATTCCTTCAATTTTCTTTTCATTTATCAATTGTGCAGTTTTTTCAATCATATTGGCCTTATTGACCATATATGGAATTTCAGTAACTACTATTTGCTCTTTTCCTGATTTTGATACTTCAAAATTAGCAATAGAACGAATCACAATTCTCCCTCTTCCTGTTTCAAAGGCAGATTTCACACCACTATAGCCGTATATTATTCCTCCAGTCGGAAAATCAGGGGCTTTAATGTACTTCATTAATTCCTCAATCTCTATTTCCGGGTTCTCAATATATGCTGATATGCCGTCTACTACTTCCGAAAGATTATGAGGAGCCATGTTTGTGGCCATTCCAACTGCAATTCCTGATGTTCCGTTTAACAGCAAATTTGGAATTCTTGCGGGTAAAACCGAAGGCTCGGTAAGCGAATCATCAAAATTTGGCTGAAAATCAACCGTTTCTTTGTTAATATCCGCCAACATTTCTTCAGCAATACGTTTCAACCTGGCTTCTGTATAACGCATTGCTGCTGGAGAATCTCCATCAACAGAACCAAAGTTACCTTGGCCATCAACTAAAGGATATCTTAAGGACCATGGTTGAGCCATTCTAACCATGGTGTCATATACTGAGGAGTCACCATGTGGATGATATTTACCTAAAACCTCCCCTACTATACGAGCTGATTTTTTATAGGCCCTATTTGAAAAAACGCCTAATTCTGACATTCCGAACAAAACTCTTCTATGAACTGGTTTAAAACCGTCTCGAACATCCGGCAAGGCCCTAGAAACGATTACAGACATTGAATAATCAATGTATGCACCTCTCATTTCATCTTCGATATTAATTGGTATTATTGTTCCGCTGTTTGTACCCGCGGTTTCTAGATTTTCATTATCTTCTGCCATAAATCACTTGAGGGAAATCTCTAAATTATTTAGTAATTAAGTTATATTTATTTTTCTCAAAAATACAAAATTTTTGATTTTAATCAAATCATTTTCTTAATAAATCTGGTCTTCTTTGCATGGTTCTTTCCACTGATTTCTCGAATCTCCATTCATTAATTAACTTTTCGTTTCCTGAAAGTAATATGTCGGGAACTTTTAACCCTTCAAACTCAGAAGGTCTGGTATATACAGGAGGGGCTAAAAGATTATCTTGAAAGGAATCGGTTAAGGCTGAAGTTTCATCATTTAAAACTCCAGGAATTAATCTTACAATAGCATCTGTTAATACCGCGGCAGCTATTTCTCCGCCTGACAATACATAATCACCAATTGAAATTTCAAGAGTTACGTATTTTTCTCGAATTCTTTCATCAATCCCTTTATAATGACCACATATTAGAAGTAAATTATTTTTTAAAGAAAGAGAATTTACAGTCTTTTGCTTTAATGTTTGGCCATCCGGAGTTAAATAAATTACTTCATCGAAAGTACAATTCTCTGTAAGCTTATTTATCAATTTAGAAATGGGCTCAATCATCATTACCATTCCAGCCCCACCTCCAAATGCATAATCGTCTATTTGTTTGTGATTACCATGCCCATAATCTCGTAAATCGTGCAAAATAATCTCGACATGCCCTTTTTCTAAAGCACGTTTAATAATGGATTGAGAAAAAAAGCCATCAATTAACCCTGGCTGACAGGATATGATTTCTATTCTCATATAAATGCTATTAACTTAAATAAATATCTAATAATCCATCTGGAGCCTTAATTTCGATTCGCTTTATGGTGCGATCTACAGAAACGATAAATTCATCAACAATCGGCACCAATATTTCAATTCCATTGGCATCTATTCCAAAAAGATCCTGACCAGAACTTTCATAAATAGCCTTTAATAAACCTATGGATTTTTGTAAATTATTATCAAAAATTTCAAAG
>DAIQBE010000291.1:0-4968 GCA_036781325.1 Leadbetterella sp.
ATTAAAATTTCTTCCCAAAAAATAGAGGGGATAAAGCACCAATTGAAGTTTGAAGTTATTAATTCTGGAATTGGCATTTCTGAAGAAAATCAAAAAAAACTATTTAATTCTTTTGAACAATTAGATATATCAAGCAAAAAATCATTTGGAGGAACGGGTTTAGGATTAGTAATTTCAAAAGAGTTATGCAAAAAAATGGGCGGTGAAATGGGATTAATTTCTGAAGTAGAAAAAGGAAGTAATTTCTGGTTTACGATTATAGCAGAAAGCTCAGATTTGAAAATAATCGATAGCTATATTCAGTTAAATCCAGAAATCTCTTTAAACAATTACTTTAAGTCATATTCACCAAAGATACTGTTGGTAGACGATAATGCAGTAAATAGAAAAGTAGCCTCTGAAATTTTAAAAAAAGCCAATTGCCAAGTAACAACTGCGGATTCTGGTAAAAAAGCAATTGAAATTTATTCAAAAAATGAAGATTTTGATTTAATACTGATGGACATTCAAATGCCAGAAATGGATGGAATAGAAACCACTCAAAAATTAAAAGAACAATTCTCGAAAACCCTACCAAAAGTAGTAGCAATGACCGCTTATTCAATGCAAAATGATAGAGAAAATTTTCTTTCTAAAGGTTTAGATGATTATATTTCAAAGCCCATAAGAGCGAATATTTTAGTAAAAAAAGTTGAAGATTTAGTAATAAATAGAATAAAGCCTCAGACTTCCATTCCAAAAATTGACACAAAAATACCTTCAACAGAAAAATATCAAATTCCAGATGAAATCCCCAGATTTGATTCTGAGGTAATTAATAGTCTTAGAGAAATGGTTGGAAAAGAAATGTTGAATTCCGTTTTTGAAGACTTTGAAAAAGAGGCCCAAGAACAAATATCAAATACCTTAGATGCTTATAAAAATAATGATGTTATTACTATCCAAAAAGAACTTCATACCTTAAAAGGTAATTCAGGAACTATTGGATTAATGAGAATTCACGAAATAACTATGGAAATAGAAAAACCCGCCAAAAAGGGCATTCTAGATGGTTTTGAAGAAAAAATAAAAATCTTAATTGATGAATTTAATGCATTTAAAAACGAGTATAAACATATTTAATACAGATTATTCTTTATTTATTACTTATTATTGAGAAATAATTGTGCTAAAAATTTAACAATTTATCACTTCATAAATATTCCTAAATCGATATAACAAATAGAAGAATTAGGCTCGAATTTTGTTAGGAGTATTTATATGTTTTTTTCTTTTCAAAAAAGTATACTATCTTTTTTTTTGCTTTTGTTTATTATTCAGACCAAAGCCCAGATTTGGTGTGGACTTCCTCAGCCCACTGAGAATGAAAAAAGAGAAATCCTTCAAGCATTTATTAATAAAAATAGTGACCAAAAAGCAAGAATTAATAGAAATTACACTATTTTTCTTCGGCCTAAAATAATCCATCAAGCCAATCAATCGGAAGTTTTCAATTCAAGTAATATATACCAATTAGTAGATGAAATAAATAAAGTTTTTTCTTTTATTAATATCACTTTCGTAATTAAAGATAATAAAGTTACTAATATCTATGAGGATAAATTTTTTAATTTTCATATTAAAGATGAGGCCGAATTGAGAAAAAAATGGGATGAAACTGATGGAATAAATATCTATTTCTTTAATTCCATAACGCTTCAAGATTTAACGCTATTAAATGGATATACAAGTCTCCCAAATTTAAGTAAAGGCAGTAATGCTATATTGTTAAGTTATTCAAATAATAGTTCTGAAGATTTTAGCCTTTTAAAAAATAAAATATTTATTCATGAACTAGGACATTATTTTGGCCTGTTTCATACGTATCAAGATAGCAATAACCCTGATGTTAGCAAAAGGGAATTAGTAACTCGAGGTATTGGTGCAAACTGTAATACGGTTGGTGATCAAATCTGTGACACTCCCGCCGACCCTTTTGAAAAAATCCCCTCCATTGTATCCATGCCATGTAATGAAAAAGTTCCAGATTTTATCATAGATTTAAATGGGGATTCCTATACTCCTCCTTTAGATAATTATATGTCATTCCATGAAAAATGTGGAAATACTTTTACCCCACTCCAATACCAAAAAATGGAGGCAGGTCTTAATATCCGACTTTCCCCGAATGCAGAGTATAAAATTCAAAATCTAAATACAAATTTTATCACAATCAAATCTTTAAATAAAAAAGTGTTTTGTTCAGGAGATACCATAAGTCTAACTTTTGAAAAAAGTGGCAACTTTGCCAACACTAATAAATTTAATATAGAAATCTCCAATTCATTAGGTGTAAGTTTCAGGCCGATTAATATCCTAGAAACTTCAAACAATATAATAAAATTTAAAATTGATGATTCTTTTCCCTCGGGCGAAAACTATAGAGTTTTAGTAAAAGCCTCTTCTCCAGAAATTGAAAGTCCATTTAGCGAAAATTTTGAAATTAATAATTTTCCAACTGCTTCAATCATTGCAAATAGAATAGACATCAATGAAGGTGATGAGATAAAATTGAAAATAAGTTTTGGCGGTTCAGGACCTTGGGGGTTCACAGATTGGAATAATTTCTCATATGAAGATATAAAAAGTGAAAATTTAATTTTCACTGTAAAGCCAGAATATTCTAAATTATACTCGGTATCAAATATCAAAAACGCTTGTGGTTTTTTTGATGCATCCCCTAGTGTTTTTATAAATGTATTTAAACCAGAATTAAGAATATTAGGCGATACGTTAAAAACCTTTTGTGCTTCATTACCAATTGAACTGGAAATTGATGGATTAAATTATTCATTTCCAAATTACTACAATATTGAAATAACAGACAACACCTCTATCATTTCGTTATCGCCAAAAATAGTAGAAAATAGAATTAGTTTTCCAATGCCTCCGCAGTTAGAAAAAGGAAAAAAGTATTCAATAAGAATAGTTGGCATCCAACCTGGTGAATATAGCAAAAATATTGATATTTTTTTCCTTGATGTTCCAAGTCCACCAATAATTAGTAGTCCAACCGAATTTTGCTTTGGTTCTAAAGATATTGTGTTAGCGGCAGAAGGAAAAAATATCAAATGGTATTTTTTCGAAAATGACCTAACATACACAGATAGAATACTAATAAATACAAAAATAAATGGAGAATTCAATTATTATGTTTCTCAAACTAATGAAAATAATTGCGAGAGTGAAAAAAGGAAAGTTGAAATTATTGTTAAAGACCCTGTCGTAGCCAAAATATCAGGAAGTACATTTATAAAATATGGCGATTCAACAAATATAAAAGTAAACTTAGAAGGTAATGGCCCTTGGAAATTTGAAATTCAAGACTTAGGCGTATTTCAAACTAGTATTAATGAAAATTTTATTAAAGTAAAGCCAATAAAAACAACAAATTATGTCTTAAATTATGTAAACTCAGATTGTGGAAGGGGGATTGTGGTTGGAGCGGCTTTAATCGAAATTGGAATGCCACTTTCCAATCCAAGAATTGAAAATAATGAATTTATTGTTTATCCTAATCCATCATTGGTAAATAACATTACAATTACAAGCAATAAATCTGCCATTGAGAAAATACAATTGATTAATCCTATGGGTCTAAAGTTAAAAAAATGGAGCTTTCATGATCAATATCTAGAAAGAATTATTGATATTGGCAATTTGCCAAGCGGTAATTATATACTATTAATCAAGACAAAAAATGACTTAAAAAGTATAAAAGTGGTTATTTTAAAATAAAAAAAAGACCAATCTTGGTCTTTTTTTTATTTAAGCAACAAAAGAAAATTATTATAATTCAGGAATTCTTAAAACCTGGCCTGGATATATTTTATCCGGATGCGTTAACATAGGTCTATTTGCTTCAAAAATAACTGGATATTTGTTTGCATCACCGTACATTTCTTTTGCAATTTTAGAGAGCCAATCACCTTTTACTACGGTATAATATCTAGCTTCTGGAGTTGGAGTGGCAACAACAATTTGATTATCAACTGCCTCAACTCCTTCTACGTTTCCTACAGCCAGCGCAATTTTTTCAGCTTCAGATTGTGTATCCGTTTCTCCAACTACGGTTACAGTATCTCCATTTACTTTTACAGTTAAAGCATTGAAGGTTAAACCTAAATCTTGTACGTGTTTCAGCAAAACTGAAGCCTTTAAATCTGGAGTAGCTTCAGCTGCCTCTTTCTCAGTTTTTCCAAAAAGTTTTTCCCCTACACCTTTAAAAAAAGACATTAATCCCATAGTAGTATTTGTTTTGTTAATTGTATAAAATAAGCCTTAGCAAAAATAGATTTATTTTTCTTAAAACTTAGACTAATCATAAAAAAAAAGTCACAAAAAATATTCGTTTAAAAATTTCGTTTAAATTGCATAAAATTTAAATATTAGAAAAATGCGTAACCTACTAATTTTATTTACCTTTTTATTCATTTCTAATTTTGCTACTGCTCAATCAGATGAAGATCTTATTACTAATACTTTAAACGACTACCTTGAAGGGGGTACAGTTGGAGATGTTGCCAGGTTCAAAAAAGCGTTTCTTACAGACGCTATTCAAAAATCAATTGGTAAAAATGGAGTAACAGGAATGTCTGTCGAGTCTTTAGCTAGTAAGATTAAACCTAATGAGAAGATGGAAAGAACTACAAAAATAGTTTCTTGGAGCTATGCAGGAACAGCCGCTACTGCAATTACAGAAACTGAGTACCCTACTTCAAAAATCATTGATTTACTAAATTTGCTAAAAGTAAATGGCGAATGGAAAATAGCAAGTAGAGTCTATTCAAGAATAGAGAAAAATGAAAATGTAGTATCTTCAAATCCTGCTCCAATAGCAAAAGTAGATTTAAAATCAAAAGCTAAAGGCACCACTCCGGCTGCAAAACCTAAAAAAGCCGATGATGGTTGGTAAGAAACAGATTATTT
>DAIQBE010000292.1:0-4966 GCA_036781325.1 Leadbetterella sp.
GCCTACTTTCTTATACTATCCCTCTAGATTTACTACAATCAAAAGACTTTTTACGTTCTAATCTATTTTTAAAAAGTTTAACAATTGTCAGTATTTACTTTTTGAAAAACTAAATAAAAAGCTCTTGGATCTTCCTAATTTTTCAAATTTGTCAAAAATCATTTATTTGCCGAAGCTCTAGGAATCTTCAAAATTTCCTTTTGACGTCCATCAATGTACCTAAAGCCAGAGCCGTCATAAAAACCATTTTCTTCCAACATTATTCGAATTGTCTTTTTCCATTCACTTAATTCAACTGCAGCATTTAATTCTATCGAATAAGCCGTATTAGGTTTTAATGGATAGTCGCCTGGCCCAATTGTTGGTCCTTGATTGTCCCACATTCCTATCGTTGGACCTGCTGCATGCCCATGTAAACCTATTGGATGCGTATAAATAGTCCCAATAATTCCTTCTTTTTTACTTTCAATTAATGCATTCGCTAAGATTTGATTACCACTTAGGCCCTTTTTGAAATTATTTGTTAAAATATCTTGAAGCCTATTTCCATCCTTAAAAGCTTTGATTAAATAACTAGGAATTTCAGTTTCTCCAGCTTTTAAAATATAAGCATTTTGCTGATGATCTGTGTTTAATCGTAAATAACTAATTCCAAAATCGCAATGAATTAAATCCCCAGGCAATATTATTTGAGTTTCGGGCTTTTTGGTAAAAGTGCGGAGATGGTCAAAATTTTCAGGATCAAATCGTTGTACGTCCACTGTAGGATGAAACCAAGTTTGAAGTCCTAAATCAGCAACTTTCTGTCTCATCCACCAAACCACATCATCTGTCGAGGTTTGTCCAGGTTGAATTACTTTTTCAGAAAATGCCTCATCAATTATTTGATGCGAAATTCTGCTCAAACTTTCATAGATAATCATTTCTTTAGGAGTTCGAGTTTCCAACCAGCTCACAGCTAGATTTTCGGCAGGTACAATTTTTTTCTTATCCTCTAAACTAAGTTTTGAAATAAATTCATCGTGTTCAGTGTGAGTAAGCCCATCGGCATGGCCATAATTTTTTGAATAATTTAATGCGATTTTTTTGGGTTTTTTTTCTGAAATAGTTTTAATCAAAGCGTCCCATTGGTTAGGATAATTGTTTAAATCCCACTCCCCTTTTAGCAGTTGACCAACATCATACCTTGCAATTGCCAATCTTTCGACTTCTTTTCCATTATCAAAAAACACAAAAATAGTACGCCTTCTTGCTGACAACCAAACACTTGGAAGCATGGTTTTCATTACAGGATCTTCGTTATATTCTCTAGAAATAATTACCCACATGTCAATTCCTTCTGATCGCATAAGCGAAGGAAGCAGGTTTTTCATTCTATCTTCTAATATTTCATCTATTAGTTTAGCTCTTGCTTTTTCGTTCAATATTATAGGCATCCCTTGCCCAAAACTGTACACAATGCTTATAAAAAAGAAAGCAATTGAAAAGAATATTCTTTGCATTTTTAGTTTAATTTTTTGATGATAAAGATTTTTTATTGCTTTTAATATTTAAAACCTTAATTTGTAAAGATAAAATGCAAATCACTATTTTTAAATTAAAAAGAAAAGATTTGTAAAATAAATCATTTTTCAGACCGAAATTTGTTAAAAACTTTTTGTTATCCATGTTTAAACCTCCTTTTTCTCAATTTAATGGACATGCCCAAACCATTTTACCTAGTCTTTTCAGAAAAGTTAATTTAAAAGCTAACCGTGAGAAGATTTTTATGCCAGATGGCGATTTTCTATTGGTCGATTGGGTAAAAACTGGAAGTAGAAAATGTGTAATAGTAACCCATGGACTAGAAGGTGATTCTACAAGACATTATGTGGTTGGAATTTTAAAAAAATTTATTGCCAACGGTTTCGATGGTTTAGCCTGGAACTGCAGAAGTTGTGGAGGAGAAATGAATCTTTTACCCAAATTTTATCACCATGGTGATGCTACGGATCTTAAATTTGTAATTGATTATGTTTTACAATCTAATGAATATGATGAAATTGTTCTTGTTGGCTTTAGTATGGGCGGAAGCTTAACTTTAAGGGTATTATCTGAAAATGCTGATACATTCCCGGCCTCTATAAAATGTGCTGCTGTAGCTTCTGTTCCTTTAGATCTTACAAGTTCAGTAGCAGAGCTTGAAAAAAAAGGGAAACGCTTTTATATGAATAGATTTTTAAGAAAACTTAGAAAAAAAATTGAATTAAAAGAAGCAATGTTTCCCAACCATCCTATTTTAACTTTAAAAAACTTCAAAAATATTAAAGATTTCAATGGCTTTGATAACACTTTTACAGCACCCTTACATGGATACAAAGATGCTGCCGATTTTTATGTGAGAGCGAGTGTGAAACCAATTCTATATAAAATAAAAGTGCCAGTTTTAATAATCCAAGCAAAAAATGACCCTTTCCTCACACCAGAATGTTTAGAATTAGGAGATTCCCAAAACAATAAAAATTTGAATTTATTAGTCACTTCGAAAGGGGGGCATGTGGGCTTTCAACAAGCCAATTCAATAGAAACATTTTTCGAAAAAATGGCATTTGAATTCTATTCAAAAAATTAGAAAAAGGACATTTTTTTTGAAATGCTTTAGCTGAATCGAGCTGCTTTTTTAATATGTATGTCAGCATTCTACAAAAATAATAATAGGATAAAAATGATTTCAAAATTAAAAAAAATGAATTAATTTTTATCCCTTTATAATTATCCTAAGCAACATAATGTAAAAGTAATTCGTAAAGACAGCTATACGAACTTTAATAAATTTCCTAATGAATGAAACTATATCCTAAATTAATTATTCTTCTTTTACTTCTCGCTCCATTTCATGGATTTACCCAAATAAATTCAAAAAAAATAGATCTCTATTTTGACAATAAGTCTTTAAATGAAGCCTTAAATGAAATTAGTATTAAATATGGATTTATATTTATCATAAGTGATGAAAATTTAAAGCATACAAAAATTAATGCAAATATTGAAGACAAAACAATTGAAGAATGTTTAAGCTTAATTATCAATAAAAATCTATTAGGATTAAAATTCTATAAAAATACAATTGGAGAATACGTATTAGTTAAAGCAAACACGAAAGTTAATAAAAGTGATTTATATAGTACTCCAAAAATTGTAAACGACCCTACAAAATTCAATTTCAATCTTTCTGGAATTATTAAAGACAAAAATACAGGAGAAAGGCTTCCTTTCGCTTCAATTTCTGTAAATGGAATAGCAAATAAATCAACATTAACTAATGTAGATGGGTATTTTTTACTCCAAAATATCCCCTCAGACACTTCGTCAATTAACGTAAGTTATGTTGGTTATGTAAATAAAACTGTTATTCTAAATCCAACAGACGATAGTAAAAATTTTCTTATTGAACTTGAGGTAAGCTCTCTAAATCTGGAAGAAGTACAAATACTTGCTGAGAAGACTGAAGTAATAAAAGCGAACGAAATAGTTGGAATGATTAAAATGACTCCAAAAAATATTGCAAAATTACCTAATATTGGCGAAAGAGACCCTTTCAGAGCTTTTCAATTAATGCCAGGAGTTAGCGCCTCGAATGAAAACAGTGCTGGCTTATATGTAAGAGGCGGAACTCCAGACCAAACTTTGGTTTTGTATGATGGTTTTACAGTTTATAACGTAGACCACCTCTTTGGATTTTTCTCTGCTTTTAATTACAATGCTATTAAAGATATTCAATTGTATAAAGGAGGATTCGATGCTAGATTTGGGGGTAGGATATCTGCTGTAGCAGAAATTACAGGCAAACAAGGAAATAGCAAAAAGTTTAACGCCGGAGCTGACCTTAGTTTATTAAGTACCAATATATATTTAGAAACCCCAATAGGAAAAAAAATCACTTTTTTAGCAGCGGCAAGAAGAAGTTATAGAGGTCCACTTTACACTAAAATATTTGAAAAATTCACAAGTGAGGCAAATTCACAAAATCAAGCACAACAGGCTAGGCCAGGCAGACCAGGACTCGGTGGTCAAAATACCTTACAAACCTCTCAAAATGCTTCTTCTTATTTTTATGATTTAAATACTAAAGTAACCTTCCAGCCTACCAAAAAAGATATTATAGCTTTAAGTGTTTTTAATGGTACTGACAACATGGATAATTCTACTTCAGCAACAGCCTTAAACTTTAGTGGAAGGCCGGGAGGTGGTGGCGGTGGTGGTGGAAATACTATTGATTTAAATACTTCCACTACTGATGTATCTGAATGGGGAAATACTGGAGCTAGTCTAAAATGGTCTAGAAATTGGTCAGAAAAATTTTATTCTAATGCACTATTAAGCTATTCCAATTATTTTAGTCAAAGAGATAATTCTCAAAATATATCTATTACCAGAAATGGTACTAAGACAGATAGGCGAATTGGAAGATTAGAGGACAATGATTTAAGTGATCTAAGTGCTAAAATTGATTTAGAATATAAATTAAATGCCAATCAACAGCTAGAATTTGGAGGTCAATTTACTAAAAATACGGTGGGTTTTAATTATACTCAAAACGACACAACCACAATTCTTAATAGAAATGACAATGGAAATGTGGGTACCTTTTATCTTCAAGACCGATTTAAACTCATGTCGGGAAAACTTCAAATTATCCCTGGGTTTAGAATCACAAATTTTTCAATAACTAGTAAAATGTATTTTGAGCCAAGATTTTCATTTAATTATTTCATTAGTCCAAAGTTGAAAATAAAAGGAGCAGCTGGCACCTATTATCAATTTGTAAAGCAAATTAACAGAGAAGACATCTCTTTAGGAAATCGAAATTTCTGGATTCTAGCAGATGGGTCAAATTTACCTGTAACAAAATCGAATCATTTCATTTTAGGTGGCAGTTTTGAAACTTCCAAGTACCTTTTTGACATTGAGTTTTATGAAAAACAAA
>DAIQBE010000293.1:0-4953 GCA_036781325.1 Leadbetterella sp.
CCTCTTCCACCTCCTCCAGCTGTAGCTTTAATAATCACAGGATAACCTATTCCTTCAGAAAGTCGAATGCCTTCTTCAACTGAGCTTAATAAACCTGCAGATCCAGGAATACACGGAACACCCGCCTTTTTCATAGTATCTTTTGCTGTAGCTTTATCGCCCATTAAATTTATTTGCTCTGCCGTAGCACCAATAAATTTAATTTTATAATCTTCACAGATTCTAGAAAATTCTGCATTTTCAGATAGGAAACCGTATCCTGGATGAATAGCATCAGCATTTGTTATTTCAGCTGCCGAAATAATTGAAGGTATATTTAAATAAGATAATTTACTTGTTGGAGGTCCAATACAAACTGCTTCATCAGCAAATCTCACATGAAGGCTTTCTTTATCAGCGGTAGAATAAACTGCCACGGTTTTAATGCCCATTTCTTTACAAGTCCTTATGATTCTTAAAGCAATTTCTCCTCTATTTGCAATTAATATTTTTTTGAACATAACAATTTGTTTGTCGGTATTTGTCACAATTAAGATGGGTCAACAAGAAATAATGGTTGATCATATTCCACTGGGGTTGCATCATCCACCAAAATTTTTACTATTTTACCCGAAATTTCTGATTCTATTTCATTAAAAAGTTTCATGGCTTCAATAATACAAATCACTTTTCCAGAGGCAACTTCCTCACCAACTTCAATAAAATTTGGTTTATCAGGACCTGCAGACCTATAAAAGGTGCCAATCATTGGAGATTTAATCTCAACTAATTTACTTGAATTTGAAATTACTGGGGCAATAATTGGTGCTTGACTTGGAGTTTCTACAGAAGGTAAATTTTCATGTCTCGGCAAAGGTGCTTGAGTTTCAACTACCGGAGTATTTAGATATTGAATAGCATTAGAAACATTTCTTTTAATTTGAAGTTTAAGTTCTGATGTCTCAATGCTTACCTCGTTTAAATCTGATTTTGAAATAAAGTCAATAAGTTTTTGAATCTCTCTTGTATCCATATTTTGGCAAGTTTAATTAAGGTTGGATTGCAAATTTAATTAAATATCACAACCATTATTTATTATTTGAAAATTATTTTATTTTAACTCTAGAGTCATATTCATACGTACTCGTATTTACTTTTATTAACTCATCATTATCAATAAACAAAGGTACTTTAATAGTTGCACCTGTTTCCACCGTTGCCGGCTTTAAAGCATTTGTGGCGGTATCTCCTTTTATTCCGGGTTCTGTATAAGTTATTTTTAGTTCAACATAAGCAGGCATCTCTACAGAAAGTGGGGTTTCTGTTTCCGCATGTATCAATAAGTCAACCATTGATCCTTCTTTCATTAGATTAGCAAGAGGAACCATTGATTCACCTAAACTAATTTGTTCGAAAGTATCATTATCCATAAAATTATATCCCATTTCGTCCTGATATAGAAACTGGTAGGGTCTTTTTTCTATTCTAGCAGTAACAATTTTTTCACCTGCCGTAAAAGTATTGTCTAATACCCGGCCAGTTTTAATGTTTTTGAG
Organism: Leadbetterella sp.; assembly: GCA_036781325.1. Lineage (GTDB taxonomy): Bacteria > Bacteroidota > Bacteroidia > Cytophagales > Spirosomataceae > Leadbetterella. The sequence goes on from DAIQBE010000293.1 coordinate 1,536, forward strand.
TTTTGTTCTAACAAATGCCCCTCCTTTGCCTGGTTTTACATGTTGGAAATCTACTATAGTGTAAAGATCATTATTCCAATCTAAACATAATCCGTTTCTGAAATCTGCTGTTGTTGCCATATTTTTTGTTTTTCTAAATTTAAGCTTACATTAAAAAAAGGACTGAATCATTTAATTGCTACAAATCCAGTTTTTAGGTTTCTAATAATTAAAATATTAAAAATGCATTTTTTTGTTTTGTGGTAAGAATGAAAGATAAAATTTCAATCTTATTTATTAATATTAAAGCATAAGAATCTAAGTATTTCGATTTTTGTGGGGCAAAGATATAACTAAATCTTTGAGGTTTAATGGTATCAAAAAAAAACTCATTTCACTTATATTCCATTTAATTATTTTTTTGCTTTGGAAGATATAACCAGATCATACTTTTTTCACATAAATCTCTTCAATTACAACATATATAAATTGGAAAAAAAAGGATTTATTAAAATTTTAATTTAAAGCACAAAAATTGAATAGTTTCGACAAAAATAATCACAATGTAAATGATTGTGACTTTAAAAGAAAATTATAAATTTTATATTTAGTTACATTTTTTCATACTTTTGGGTGATAGATTTGAGAGCTTTGAAGAACTGTAATCAGGCCAAATTTTAAAAGAGAACATTGTTTTTAAAATGAATATTTAAATACTTTCTTATTAAGGAAAATATTTTATTTCAATAAGCCCATTTTATGTAAACCGCTCCCCATGTAAAACCTCCACCAAATGCAGCTAATATCAAATTGTCGCCTTTATTTATTTGATTTTCATAATCGTATAAACACAAGGGTATAGTTGCAGCGGTAGTATTTCCGTATTTTTGAATATTCAACATCACTTTTTCAGACCCTATTCCCATTCTATTTGCAGTTGCATCAATAATTCTTTTATTCGCTTGATGCGGAACTAGCCATTTGATATCATCCCCTTTTAAATTATTTTTTTCCATAATATTTGCTGCGGCATCAGCCATATTAGTGACAGCAAATTTAAAAACAGAAGGTCCTTCTTGGTGTATATAATGATATTTTTTATCAATAGTTTCGTGAGAAGCTGGGTTTTTGCTTCCTCCACCTTTCATTATTAAATGATTTTCTCCAGTTCCATCAGAGTGGAGCATAAAATCTATTATTCCTTCATTTTCGGTAGTTGGTTCAAGTAAGACTGCACCAGCCCCGTCTCCAAAAAGTACACAGGTGGTTCTATCTGTATAGTCAACAATAGAGGACATTTTGTCGGCTCCAATTATAATGACTTTTTTGAATCTGCCCGATTCAATAAATTGAGCACCAGTAGATAAAGCATAAATAAACCCTGAACAAGCAGCTAAAATATCAAAACTACAGACGGATGGAATTCCAACTTGTGTACAAACCAGATTGGCTGTGGAAGGAAATAAGTAATCTGGAGTAACAGTTGCACATATTACCAAATCTATATCTTTAGGATCTGTATTTGTCTTTTTCAGTAAGCCTCTAACCGCCTCTGCAGCCATAAAAGATGTACCTAATCCTTCTCCCTTTAATATTCTTCTTTCTTTTATACCAGTCCTTGATGTAATCCATTCATCATTGGTATCTACCATTTTTTCTAATTCTTTGTTAGATAAAACATAATCAGGCAAATAACCATTTACACCAGTAATCGCAGCTTTTAAATTCATAAGTTTTAGGTTTTTTTGGCAAAGAAAATTTTGACCCTTTCAATTTAGTTAAGAAATACTTCTTTTATTTTTTCCGTAACTTTTGATTCAATTTGATTTTTTGCTAAAAAAATCATATTTTTTATCGCCAAAGGCGAGGAGATTCCATGACCAACTATTACATTGCCGTTTACGCCAATTATTGGACTTCCACCAGCAATTTCATAATTCATTTTATTTATGAGAGGATCATTAATATTTTTAGTAACAGCATATTCATAAAGTGACTCGCCCATTTTGAAGAGCACATTTCCAGTAAATCCATCTGTCACAATAACATCTGCTTTGCCGTTAAACAAATCTCTACCTTCCACATTTCCAATAAAATTTATCTTTTTATTATTTTTGAGCAATTGATAGGCTGCTTGAGTTGAAACACTCCCTTTTTGCTCTTCTTCTCCAATATTGAGTAATCCAACTCTTGGATTTACCATATTAAGAGCAAATTTTCCATATAAACTTCCAAGTTCTGCGAATTGCATAAGAACTTCAGGTTTACAATCTGCGTTGGCACCAATATCGAGCATTAAGCTAAAAGTGCCATCAATTAAAGGAAAGTAGCCAGCGATTGGGGGTCTTTGTAGATTTCCAACGGTTTTTAAAGTGAACAAAGATCCAACCATCATTGCACCGGTATTTCCAGCGCTGCAAAATGCTTGTACTTGATTATCTTTCAATAACTTAAACCCAACTCCTATGCTAGAATTGGGTTTTTGAGAAAATGCCCTAGTAGGATGCTCATGCATTTCAATCACATCACTCGCAAATACCATTTCAATACTTCCCTTTGGATAATCTAAGCCGTGCAATGAATCGAGCAAGGCTTCTTGCTTTCCGATTAAGACAATTTGATAGTCTTCGGGTAAAAGGGAGGCTGCTAAAACTGCTCCTTCTACAATAGCCTTGGGGGCAAAATCTCCACCCATTGCATCTATTGCAATTTTCTTCATCGGTAAATTGAATTATTTAAAACGAAAAAATCGATATTGTTTTCTATTGATAGTTTTCTACTACCAATTTTCCTCTGTAATATAGATTGCCTTCGCTTACATGTGCATGATGACGCAAGTGAATTTCACCTGTCGTAGCATCTACTGACAATTGTTTAGTAGATAATGCATCGTGAGTTCTACGTTTGTCTCTTCTTGTTTTCGAAATCTTCCGTTTAGGATGTGCCATTTCAATAAAAATTAATAAATATACAATCTTAGTTTTTAAAATCTTTCAATTTTAGCAAATCGGCCCACCTTGGGTCAATGCTTTCATTTTCAACCTCAGTTTTTTTACTGCTGTCACTATAAACCATTATTCCTTCTTCGTTACCTCCAACTTCATTTCTAAATTTTGGATGTAGTTTCTTCATCGGAATTTGTAAAGAGATAAAATCAAATATATGTTGTGATACATTTATTTTAGGAACGCCATAAGGAATTACTTCCATCTCATCACTTAATACCTCTGGCTTATCTCCAAACTTATAAATATATTTTTCCTGTAAGTTAAATTGTTCAGTAAATGATTCCAAACTACGGTCGCATTGCATTTTTATGTTTGCAACTATACTGAACTTTAACCTAAGCAATAAATTATTCTTTTCTAAGCTCACATGAGCTTTAAAATTCCCATTCTCTATATAATCTTGTTCAAAAACCTTAAAAAAGGAATCTGAA
>DAIQBE010000294.1:0-4947 GCA_036781325.1 Leadbetterella sp.
TGCCAAAGTATGGCGAGTAGGTGCAAATGAAGCCCCAGAAATTAAGTTTTATAAAGACGTAACATTTGGTGGTCAAAAAGTAAAAGCAGGGGTTTATACTTTAATGGCTATTCCAAATGAAAGTGAATGGACTTTTATATTAAATTCAGACCTGGATGTATGGGGAGCATATAGTTATGATGACAAGAAAGATGTAGTTAGAGTATCAGCTAAATCTCAGAAACTAGAGGAAGTAATAGAAAATTTATCAATTCAGTTTAAAAAAGGAGAAAAAGGAGAAGCTATAATGCGTTTGGCTTGGGACAAAACTTTAGTTGAACTGCCAATAGAATTTTAATTAACTATGAAAAGAAGTATTTTTATTTTAGGATTCATTTGTATGTTTGGTTCTTGTAAGATTAAAAACCTTACGGAAAGTAAATCTGAAAAAATAATCAAAAAAGCGGTTGAAAAACATGGTGGCAAAAACTATGAAAAGTTTGATGTTTCTTTTGATTTTAGAGCTTTTAAGGTTCGATTAAAACAAGATGGCGAGAATTATCGGTTTGAAAGAGTAACACAAGATTCCACAAATAATCAAATTAAGGATATTCTAACTAATTCCAGTTTTGAGAGACAAATAAATGGAGAAAAGAAAGTTTTAAGCGAAAAAAACTTCTCAAAATATAAAGAAGGAATTAATTCTATTGCTTATTTTGTTTTATTGCCGTATAAATTATTGGATGCCGCAGTTATATCGGAATATATTGGAAATGAGGTTTTAGAAGGTAAAAAGTATAATAAAATAACTGTAAAATTCAAAAAAGAGGGAGGAGGAAAAGATCATGACGATGTGTTTTGTTATTGGTTTAATGAAGAAACAAACACCATGGATTTTTTGGCGTATGATAATGGTGGACCAAGGTTTAGAAAAGCCGTAAACAGAAAAGAAGTAGGTGGAATAATTTTTCAAGATTATGAAAATTATGAAATTTTGGATAAAAATATTCCCACAACCGAATATGATAAAGCATTTAAAAATGGTAAAGCCAAATTACTTTCTAAAATAGAGCAAACAAACTATTTAGACAATAAATGATTTTAAAGTAAGCCCTATCAAAAATATTGAAATTAACTTTTGATTGATTTTTTTTACATCAATTTTGCTATTAACCAATCAGGAACTACTTTTAAAAACTGAGCTAAAAACCAATATCTCTTGGTAACATACGCTACAGGAATGTTACGATTTATTGCTTCTATAATCTGTTTTGCTGCTTTTTGAGGGGTGGCAATCCAAAACATTCCTTTATTTGACTTTGTCATTGCAGTATCCACAAATCCTGGTCTTATTTCAATCACTTCTATTTTGTTATTTCTTTTTATTGATCGCATACGTAAACCTTCTAAATAACTAGCTACGAACGCTTTTGATGCATGGTATTCTGGCGCATAAGGGCTACTTCTTACCGCTGCTACTGACGATATTCCAACTATTTTTCCGCCTCCATTTTCAGAGAAAAAGGCATAACTCCACTGAGCAATTGACATAAAACCTCTTACGTTGATATCTATCGTTTGCAATTCTTTCTCAAAATTGGGTTTTGGGAATCCAACTCCGGCATTGATGATGATTATATCCATACCACCCATTTCTTGAACTAGTTGAGCTAATCCTTTTCTAGAACTACTTATATCTGCCACATCCATTTCTTTTATATGAAATTTCTTTTGGGGCATAGATAAGGCTAATTGGTCTAATAGCTCTATTCTTCGGCCAGTTATTCCAACTATATAATCTGCTGATGCATATTGTTCTGCTAATGCCTTCCCGATTCCAGAAGTGGCACCAATAATTATTACTTTTTTATTCATAATTTCAATTATTTTCATTCTTCAATTATAGCCATTGCCAATCTTATTTTATCATATCCTATATGTTCTCCTAAATGGTCAAAAAGAGGTTTTAATGGATCAGTTTTTTTCATTCCTAGTGCTTTCATTCCCGACAAAATTTCATTAAAAGTCCAAGCATCTATTAGTTTTTTTAAATCTATATTTTTACCCTCATCTCGCATTTTTACCAAATGCCCTATTATCGAAGCCGCGCTTAGATTTCTTGCAAAAGCTATTTCCTCCACACTTTTGCCTTCTAAAAACATTTCATAGCTTAAAACATGAGTAAGACCTTTTACCAATCTAAGCCCAGTTCCCATATTGGTATTGACATGGGCCTTTATTTCTTTTATAAATGCTTCCCCAAACCTATTGTATTTTTCTTGGCCAACTCCTGAAATTGCTAAAAACATACTTTTGTTAATGGGGCATTTTTCTGCCATATCACTTAGGCTTGCATCGCTAAACACAATATAGGCTGGCATTCCTAATGCATCAGCCAATTGTTTTCTTAGTATTCGAAGTTTCTCAAACAGCTCGTTTCTAACTAGGCTCTTTTTGGATTTCGTAACTGGAACTTTCTCTTCTTCAATAGCTTTTCTTTCTGCTGGCGAAATATATTCTGAGATTTCAACTTTACGCTCACCTTTAAGAATTTGCCTACTAACTGCATTTAACTTAAAGGTATGTCCTTCATCGTAAGCAATATCCATCGCTCCATAATTGAGCATTTGCAAAAGATAATCCAGCCAAACTTCTTGGCGAAGGTCTTTTCCTACACCGAATGTTGGCAATAATTCGTAACCATTTTTTAGAATGTTTTGGTTTCTACTACCCCTTAGTATGTCAACGAGTAAGGTCATGGCTACCTTTCCATTTGTACGGGCTATTCCTGAAAGTGCTTTTTGAGCTAGTATGGTAGCATCAAATCTTATCCTTGGATTTTTACAAACATCGCAGTTGCCGCAGTCTTTGCCAATGTCTTCATTAAAATAACTTATAAGTATTCTTCTACGGCAAATATTGGCCTCAGCATATTGGAGCATTCGTTGTAGCTTGGCTTCCATCAGTTCTTTTTGCTCGAAAGGCAATTCAGAATCTTGAATCATGCTTCTTCTTGAAATCACATCAGCAAAGCTATAAAACAAAATTGTTTGAGCATTGCTTCCGTCTCTGCCTGCTCGGCCTATTTCTTGGTAAAAACTCTCCACGTTGGAAGGCATATTATAATGAATAATCCACCGTACATTTGATTTATCGATTCCCATGCCAAAAGCCACGGTTGCTACTATAATTTGAATATCGTCATTAATAAATCGCTCTTGGTTTTTATTGCGTTTTTCAGAGGAAAGACCTGCATGGTAGCATTCCGCAGAAAATCCTAATTGTTGCAAACTTTCTGCTACAGTTTCGGTGGTTTTTCTGCTCAAACAATAAATGATTCCAGCCTGGTTGGGAGTTTTATTTAAAAATTCTTGAACTTGCTGCAGCCGTTTTCTACCTGGTTTTACTTCCAAGCTTATGTTGGGTCTATCAAAGCTGCTTATAAAGGTATTTTCCTCAGATATTTGGAGTTGTTTACAAATGTCTCTTCGTGTTACTTTGTCGGCGGTGGCAGTTAAGGCTACGATTGGAATTTCTGGAAATTCATTTTTAAGAATTGAGAGTTGCCTATATTCAGGCCGAAAATCATGTCCCCAAGACGAAATACAATGCGATTCATCTATGGCAAAGAGACCGATGTTTAGATTTTTAAAATTTTCCAGCATATTTCCAGAAAATAACTTTTCAGGCGCAATGTATAGCAATTTTAATTCACCCAATTTCGCGGCCCAAAAAACCGCATCTTGTTCTTCATTTGAAATACTTGAATTTAAAAAAGATGCTTTTATGCCATTGGCTCTAAGTGCCTCCACTTGGTCTTTCATTAAGGCAATCAAGGGTGAAATCACGATGGTTAATCCTTGACCAATTACTGCTGGGATTTGAAAACAAATCGATTTTCCTCCACCTGTTGGCATTAATACTAATGCATCTTTTTTGGAAATTATGTGGTCAATAATCTCTTCTTGTAATGGACGAAAACTATCATATCCAAAATACTTTTTTAAGGCCGTGTGTTTATCCATCTGTTTTAAACCATCTTCTAATTAAGGTTCAAATAAAATAGTTTTTGTGTAATATCCTACATAAAAACGTGGGTAAACTTTGATTTTTCTATAATTTTTAGCCATACTCTTATTTTTCAAAGTAGATTCATTAATAATTCAAAGTCAGACCTACTCCATAACCCATATCGCTGTCATAATGCATAGTGAATCCTATGTTCTTGCCAACTATATAGCGTAAACCAGCCATATATTCTTTGTCAGTGTTAACCATGAAACTCGCCCTTAGACGTTTTGCAATCGGGATATCCTCACGCATCAATTGTGCCCTTAGGTTACCGTCTTGGTAAACTTCTGTTTGCAATTGTACCATCATGGGCAAAGTGTATTGCACACCGAGACTAATTTGATGTCTGTTGTCTTTGGTATTTATTTGACTAAAAAGATTCTTTTCACCAATAGGCTGGTCATTTGTATCTCTTTCAAGTGTTCTGTATCTCCAATCAAAACCTATAAATGGCATTAGCCATTGCATTTTGCCAATATATCTGCCCAAATGTGTTTCTGTTTCGTAGCCGTGTCTGTCATGATAGCCCAATCTCCATTCAGTTCCAAGCATCCATCGAGTGTTTTGTATCATCAACATACCATCGTTTCCATTAGTGGCAAAATCATTTTCAGTCATTAAATGGAATCTTTTGTCGTCTGCTTTCAGTTTGCGATAGGCATATTTTGGGTTTGGAATCAGCGGATTGGGAGCTTGGTTTTCATATGAAAAGACTCTTCCCATCCCACTCATCATATGGTATAAAATATGACAATGAAAAAACCAATCACCTTCCACATTGGCGTTAAACTCTAGCGTATCAGTTTCCATGGGCATAATGTCAACAATGTTTTTCATAGGTGAATGGTCACCTTTGCCATTTAATAACCTAAAATCATGCCCATGTAAGTGCATGGG
>DAIQBE010000295.1:0-4931 GCA_036781325.1 Leadbetterella sp.
AAGTAAATGTTTTTTATTCCAAGTTAAAATTACCATTAAAGTCAATAAAAAAAGCCCTTTGAAATAAATCAAAGGGCTTTTTTACTATTTGAAAATTAAATTTTTGCTGTTTTAACAGTTTTAATAATTCTTGCTGCTACTTTATAAGGATCAGCGGCTGAGTTTGGACGACGGTCTTCCAACCATCCTTTCCATCCTTTTTGAACTGCCGCAATTGGAATACGAATGGAAGCTCCACGATCTGAAACTCCATAAGAGAATTGATCAATAGATTGGGTTTCGTGTTTTCCAGTTAATCTCAAATGATTATCAGCACCATATACTGCAATATGCTCTTTAACGAATGGAGCAAATGCTTGACAGATGGTGTCATAAACACCTTTATCACCTGCTGTTCTTAATGCCGTATTTGAAAAGTTAGCATGCATACCTGAACCATTCCAATCGGTATCGCCCAGCGGTTTACAGTGATAGTTAACCCAAACTCCATATTTTTCACACGTTCTTTCTAATAAATACCTAGCTACCCAAATTTCGTCACCAGCTTGTTTTGCTCCTTTTGCAAAACATTGAAATTCCCACTGTCCAGCGGCTACTTCCGCATTGATACCTTCCACATTTAATCCAGCTTGTAAACACCACTCTAAATGTTCTTCAATAATATTTCTTCCGTAGGCATTTCTTGCTCCCACAGAACAATAATAAGGTCCTTGTGGACGAGGATAACCATTGGAAGGGAAACCAAGAGGTAAGTTAGATTCTGTATCATATAAAAAATATTCCTGCTCAAATCCAAACCAGAAATCGTTGTCATCATCTTCAATGGTAGCTCTACCATTTGATTCGTGTGCCGCTCCAGTAGAATCAAGTACCTCGCACATTACTAAATATGAGGGAGTACCTAATAGAGAACGCTCTGGGTCTTTACAAATATAAACAGGCTTAAGTTGACAATCAGAAGAACCACCCGGTGCTTGCTCGGTGGATGAGCCATCAAATGACCACATGTCACAGTCTTCTAATTTACCAGAAAAATCGGTTTCAATTTTTGTTTTGCTTCTTAGGCTTTGAGTTGGTTTGTAACCATCAAGCCAAATGTACTCTAATTTTGCCTTTGCCATTTTGTAATAAAATTATAATGATTCGGTTTTGTACTAAAAATTATGTTACAAATGTATAAGCATTACCCAAATTTAATTTCTATTTTAAAAGAAAAATATAGTTTTTATTTTAAAATATTTGAAAAATACAATAAATTATAGAAATATTAAGGTTTGAATATTTGTTATGTATCATTTTTTACTATATTTTTTAGAAATATTGATTTTTTTTTAAAATAAGGTGTGTTTTTTAAGAGTTAATAAGAAAAAAAAAGAATTATTTTAATTTTTAGCCTAAATCTTACAGCTAAATTAATTAAAAAGTATAAACTGCTATAATTGTATTATTTCAATATTTGAAAATTAATATTTTTTAAAATGCTTGATTGCTAAGTTTCATTTATAAAATGAATGCACTTTTTTATATATTTATATAACAAAAATAAATGACAAATAGAAAGAGGACTTATCTATTAACTTCATTCGATTAAAACAAATTTTGAATTAAATCAGAAAGCAATAAGTTGAAATATTTATTCAAATTATCTATTTAAATAATCCTGAAAGCTTTTCTGAAGTAAGGTTTTCCCTTCCGCTAGATCAGATTTTGAAATTTTTCCACTTTGAAAAATTGGAATTTTTCCGATATTATCAAACAGTATTTGTTTATTTGGTTTGATGTATCCAAAGCCATCGTTAAAAACAAAATAAGCCCATGGTTTGGTATCTTTTATGAACAAATCTTTGCTCCATTCAAATGCTTTAGAATCAATATTAAGTTGACCTAAAAGACTAGCCGCTAAATCAACTTGGGATCCAATTCTACTATAAATTTTGTTGGATTTTATAGCACCTCCCGTCCACAACATTGGAATTTTGAAATTATCTACCTTATTCCCAGTTTCAGGCAATCTACTACCATGGTCTGCAATAATAATTACAAGCGTATTTTCCCACCAAGTTTCTTTTTTTGCTTTTTCAATGAAATTGCCTAAACAATCATCTGTGTAATTTAGCGAATTTAAAAATAGGTCTACTGTTTTATCACCCATAATCTTATGTGGTTTTGTAGTTTCAAAAGGCTCATGGCTCGACAAGGTAAGTACTGTAGTAAAAAATGGTTTTGAAGAACTTTCAGAATGATCGGCTAATACTTTATTGAACAAATACTCATCATGGACTCCCCATTTGGAAGTGAATAACTCTTCAGGATAGTCATTTTTGTCGACTATTTTATCAAAATTTGAACTAAATAAATAGGATTTTATATTCGCAAAATCAGTATCACCACCATAATAAAATCGGGTAGAATATCCATTTTTGCTTAAGTCTTTGGTTATTACTGGTAAAGAGGAAGACTTTGTCGGTTCTTTAATAATCGATTCAGTGGGTTGTGCGGGGTATCCGCTTAATATACTTGTCAGGGCTTTATCGGTTCGATCTGCCATAGCATAAAAATCAGAAAAATATATTCCTTCTTTTTTTAGGTTATTAAAATTAGGAGTTACAACCTCTCCATTATGTGACTTGTCAATTCTTTTTGCAGTGAAACTTTCCCATACAATTAATAATACATTTGGTTTTGAATTAAAATCTTTCAATACATTCTCTCTTTCTAATTTTGATTTGAATAGATTTTCGAAATTTTTGTCAATAATTTCTTTTGGTAGATAGGTGTATGGATTGACTTTATTGGAAGTTCTGTGAATTAAAGAACTAAAAAAATTCCAAGGTGCATTTATAGCTGAAATATTTGCAAAGTTGTTTTTTGAAAAATAAACCGTGCTATGATTCATTGGAGCTATACTAAAGCCGCCTCTTATGGGAATAAATAAAAGCATACTTATTAAAAAACCATATATCACAAATGGAAAATTTTTTATGAATTTCCAATTATCAATTTTGTTGGCTATGATCCTATACACTATATAAGTGGATACAATAATTAACAAAATAAAACTAATGAATAATGGAATTACCGGAGAATTTTTTACAGACGCCCATGCTTCTTTGGGGCTTTTTAAATAATTTAAAGGTGTAGCATCTATGCGAAAAGACCAAATATTATATACCTCTAAATCTACCACAATTATTAAAGTTACAATAAAAACCAATAATAGCGTATAAGAGAATATGGTATTTTGAAAAACACTTTTTTTGATAAAATTCGAAAAACTTACCCATAAAAATGGAAAAAGAGATAAATACCCCGCCATGGATAGGTCCATTCGAAAGCCATGCCAGAAAATTCCAAAAACAGTCTCTAAAGTGAGACCTTTGGAATCTTCAATATGATACGATAAAAAGATTACTCTAGCAACTAAAAAATATATAGCCCAAAAGGCAAAATATATTAACATAAATCTAATTCTATCTCTCATTAAATTTCCTTATTTTTTATTAAAAGAAAAAACAAATACGTAATTTGCCACAAATATAAAAAGTACAACGCATATTATTTGAATTATGTCAGAACTTAGATGGAAAGCTATCGATGCGGCTCAAAATCGCATTATTCCCAAAATTTCAATTCCAGAAGGAAAAGTAACAGATTTTTATGGTTCTCATACCTTTACTGATGAAGCCATGAAAACACTTTTGTCTCCTGATGCGTATAAAAAAGTAAGTAATGCAATAAAAAGTGGGGAAAATATTGAAGGAAACGTAGCGGATGAAGTAGCCTCGGCTATGAAATCATGGGCAATATCAAAAGGAGCAACTCATTATTCTCATTGGTTTCAGCCGCTCACAGGTGGTACAGCAGAAAAACACGACGCTTTTTTTGACATTTCATTTGATGGACAAGCCATAGAAAAATTTAAAGGTAGTGCACTAGTTCAACAGGAATCTGACGCATCATCACTGCCCAATGGTGGTATAAGAGAAACATTTGAAGCAAGGGGGTATACTGCATGGGATCCAAATTCTCCAGCTTTTATTATGTTTAATAGCACGGGAACAGGAACGCTTTGCATTCCCTCTATTTATCTTTCTTATACGGGGGAGTTACTAGACGCAAAAACTCCACTATTAAACTCAACTACTATTTTAGACAAAGCCGCTACCAGCGTAGCCAATATTTTTGATAGAAACGTTGAAAAAGTGACTGCAACATGCGGTATTGAACAAGAATATTTTGTAGTTGATAAAGCTTTGTTTAATTCAAGGCCTGACTTGATTATGTGCGGAAGAACTGTTTTCGGTCATTCTCCAGCCAAAGGTCAACAATTAGAAGATCATTATTTTGGCTCAATTCCCCCAAGGATTAATGCTTTTATGGTGGATTTCGAAATTGAAGCGTTGAAAATTGGAATTCCAGTTAGAACCCGTCATAATGAGGTGGCTCCTGGTCAATTTGAAGTGGCTCCAACTTTTGAAGAAATAAATCTAGCTTGTGATCATAATATTTTGTTGATGGATATTATGAAAAAAACAGCTAAAAAGCATAATTTTGAAGTCCTTTTTCATGAAAAACCCTTTGCGGGGATAAATGGAAGTGGAAAACACAATAACTGGTCTATTTCTACTGACACAGGAGTAAATTTATTAGCTCCTAGCACAAAACCAAAGGAAAGTTTAAGATTTGTAACATTCTTAATAAATATAATTAAGGCTGTTCATGATAACGCAGATATGCTTCGAGCTACGGTAGCAACAGCCGGAAATGAACATCGATTAGGAGCAAATGAGGCGCCTCCAGCTATTATCTCCATTTTCTTAGGCACTCAAATGACAAAAGTGTTGGAGGATATTGAACAAAAAGAGATTATTGAAATTGAAAAAGGTGAAAACGCTTACATTAAACTTGGTTTAAATAGAATTCCGTCCATA
>DAIQBE010000296.1:0-4930 GCA_036781325.1 Leadbetterella sp.
ATAAGCCATTATCAAACAATTTTTCCCAACTACCGTCTTGTTTTTGTCTACTGTTCCTCTATTTATTGTCACACATTCTCTGATTACTGAGTTATCACCTATCTAAGTAGTTGAATATTCTCCTTTGAATTTTAAGTCTTGCGGAATAGCTGAAATTACAGCACCTGGAAAAATCTTACAGTTTTTCCCTATTCTAGCTCCTTCAAAAATTGTAACATTAGGTCCTATCCAAGTACCCTCTCCTATTTCAACATCGTTTTGGATAGAGCTGAAAGGTTCAATTACTACATTTTGAGCTATTTTCGCTCCATGATGAACAAAAGCCAAAGGCTGATTCATAAATCTATATTTAAATTAATTGGATTTTTTTACCAACCTTGCTGTCATATCTACCGAACAAACAAGGTTCTTACCTACCCAAGCTTCTCCATGCATTTTAGCAACGCCCATTCTAATCGCCGCCAACAATGAACATCTCATGACTAATGAATCGCCTGGTAAAACATTTTTATAAAACCTACAATTATCTATTCCCACTAAATAGGGCCAATATTTTTCTGGTTCGCCCGTTGCGGTTAACACTAGAACTCCTCCAGTCTGTGCAATTGCTTCAATTTGTAATACGCCAGGCATCACAGGATTATCAGGAAAATGCCCCGTAAATTGAGGTTCATTTATCGTTATATTTTTAATGCCAATTACCGTAGTTCCATCTAATGACATAATTTTATCAACTAATTGGAAAGGATACCTATGAGGCAACAGCTTCGCTATTTCATTTACATTATAAACTGGCTCAGCATTAGCCTCAAATGAAGGTGCGGCTTTACTGGCTGCGGTAATTTGCTTTCTTATTAACTTTGCTAGCTCAATATTGGAAGCATGACCCGGCCTTGCGGCTAATATATGAGTTTTTAATGGTCTACCTAGCAATGCAAGATCACCCATTAAATCCAATAACTTATGACGTGCCGGTTCGTTATGAAACTTCAAAGGCTCATCATTAATTATTCCAGCTTTTGCTTTTGATTCAATAGGTTTGTTAAGTAGTTGAGAAAGTTCATTTATATTTTCTTGCGACAAATCAGTTTCAGAAATTACAACAGCATTATTTAAATCTCCTCCTTTTATTAGTCCTTGCTTCGCCAATTGCTCTAATTCATGCACAAAAACGAAAGTTCTACAAGGAGAAATATGCTCTTTAAAAAGAGTAATCTCATGCAATTGAGCATGTTGGCTATTTAAAATTTTTGAATTGAAGTCTACCATTACTGTAAGTCTGTAATCATTTAATGGTAGTGCTGCTAATTCTATATTTTTTTCATAATTTCTAAAATGAACGGCTTCGGGAATCTCAAAGTAATTTCTAAGGGCATTTTGTTCTTTAATAATACCCTTTTCTAAAAGTTCAACAAATGGCAAAGCACTGCCATCTAAAATAGGAACTTCAGGTCCATCAATTTCTATCAACAAATTGTCAATTTGCAGACCAGCAATGGCAGCCATAAGATGCTCAACTGTACTCACTCGCCCACCGTCTTTTTCAATAACAGTACTTCTTGCTGTATCAACAACAAAATCAATATCTGCAGGAATTATTGGCTTTTCAATTAAATCTATTCTTTGAAAAACAATTCCACTGTTCACAGGGGCTTGTTTTAATACGATTGTTACGAAAGCTCCAGTGTGCAATCCATTTCCTGAAACTGATACTGAATCAGTGATGGTGTGCTGTTTTAAATTCATTTTGAAAAGGCTTAAAATTAATTTTTATCAGAGTTTTTAGAAAGTTTTCTTAAATTTACTAACATTTTAAGATGGTCATTAAAAGGCAATAATGGCCTTCCTGCAAATGTTTGATTTGGTTTTATAATATTTTTACTTACTCCAGACTGGGCTCCAATTTTTGTCCCATCTGCTATTACAATATGACCCACAAAACCAACTTGGCCGCCAATCATACAATTATTTCCGATTTTTGTAGATCCAGAAATACCTGTTAGGGCAGCAATTACTGTATTTTTCCCAATTTCCACATTATGGGCAACTTGAACTAGATTATCAACTTTTGAACCTTTTTTAACTATAGTAGAACCCATTGTTGCTCTATCAATAGTTGCATTTGCTCCAATACTCACATCATCTTCTAATATGACGTTACCTAATTGAGGAATTTCTTGGTAAATTCCATCGGAATTAGGGGCAAAACCGAAGCCATCTGCACCAATTACGGCACCAGAGTGAATCACGCAATTATTTCCAATTTTACACCCTTCATAAATTTTAGCTCCTGCATACACTATGGTATTTTCACCAATTTCAACATTTTTTCCGATAAAAACTTGCGGAAATAATTGCACGTTTTTACCAATTATCACATTTTCTGATAGATAGGAAAATGCACCTATATACACTCCTTCTGAAATTAAAGCTTTTTTTGACACAAAAGACATTTCTTCAATTCCTGTACTTTTTTGTTCTTTAATTTTTTTGTATTCCAACATTAACGTACTTATTGCTAAATAAGGATCTGTAACAAAAATTAAAGTAGTACTAATGGACTTTTTAGGAACAAAATCATCAGCAACTAATACTACGGATGATAAAGTAGAATAAAGAAATTCTTCGTATTTTGAATTTGCTAAAAAAGATATGCAACCTTCTTTTCCTTCTTCAATTTTAGCAAAATTATTGATTATCAAATCACCGTTTCCAACGACTTTCCCTCCTATAAGGTGAGCAATTTGTGTTGCAGTAAATTCCATTTGGTATTTAAAAAATGCCCGTGGCTACTAAATATTGGGCAAATATACATCATTGGAATAACATATATAATTTTTTTTAACAATATTACTTAATGCTTTTATAGTTGGCAAATCTGAAGCCTCAGAAACGTCAAGAATAGTACCATTTTTCATTAATATTCTTATATTTGAAGCTTCATTGATATAAGCATTATTGCTAATTGTACTTTCTTCGTAGAAATATTTTAAGTCCTCACTAGAATAATTTAAAGTCTTATTTGACTTCTTTATTTGATTCAAAATACTTTTAGTTTCTAAATCTATTCCTATGTTTATCTTAAATAGACTTCTATTTATCAAATTCCCAGCTAAAAGTGATAAGATTTTATCATTATGAAATTGCCAAGTCTTAATTGCATACCAAATATCAACGTCATCCAATAGAACAAAGTTTTCTCTATATTTTTTATCAGTAATGAAATCCTGTTTAGAAATAGATTTCTCAATAAAAATTTTCAAACTTTTAGGTATCTCAATTTCTACTTTATTATGGAGTAAAAAACGTACTCTCTCAAAAATTTTGGTAAGCATGGTTTCAGCACTAATAGACGTTTTATGCAAATAAACCTGCCAGTACATTAATCTTCTTGCAATAAGAAAATTTTCAACGCTTAATAGTCCTTTTTCCTCCACAACTAACTGATTATCAACTACATTTAGCATTTTTATGATTCTATCCACTCCAATTTGTCCTTCGGCTACTCCTGTAAAAAAACTATCTCTTTTTAAATAATCCATCCTATCCATATCTAATTGACTTGAAATAAGCTGATGAAAGAATGCTCTATGGTAGGTTCCTTTAAAAATTTCAATTGCAAGATTTAAGGCCCCATTCATTTGTTTATTGAAATCTTCCATTAAAACCTCTGATACTGTTTCATGATTTACATCTTTTAAAATGGTGTATTCTAAGGCATGGGAAAAAGGCCCATGCCCTAAATCATGGAGAAGAATTGCTATTTGAGCCGCTTCTTTTTCAATTTCCATTATTAAATGACCTTTGGATTGAAGCGTTTGCAAAGCTTCCCCCATTAAATGCATAGCTCCTAAGGCATGTTGAAAACGAGAATGAATGGCTCCAGGATATACTAATTCAGCCATTCCTAATTGCTTAATTCTTCTTAATCTTTGAAAATAAGGATGTTGAATTATTTCAAAAATTAAATCAGAAGGAATTGTCACAAAACCATGTACAGGATCATTAAATATTTTGCGTTTGTTTGTCAAAATAAATTCAGAAGTTAAAAAGTATTTTCAAAACTACATTTAAGTGCAAATCTGAATAAAAAAAAATAAAAAGGAACTGTTTTTTTTATTTAATTGAACCTATACGTTAATATTTTTGAATAAAAAAAGAATTTAGAGCGTATTTGCAACAAAGGGTAATACCTTCTTTTTTTGTTTAAAATTGTGGGCCTGCCGATAGAAATCGGCAGAAATTCGGATCAAATCTAAGTGTAAAACCAAAGACATCTATACCCCCTGTTCCGATAGCTTTCTTGATTCTATAGAGTCCATATTATAACTTGTTTCAAATAATATTTTTTCGATAAAATTGGGATACTTTTTTAAATTTTGAATATATTATAACTTTTCATGTCTTTTATTTTAGGTTTTAAACGTATGGCTTGGGCGTAATAGGTAAGTTCTATAACTAAATATAATTCCCAATCGTCAGCTGAATTAGTAAAATGTTTTCCTTGGTAAATTGAGAATAATGCTTTGGGATTCTCTCAGATAATGATTTTTGACAAGCACCAATGTAAAACCGATTTAAAATCCCGCTCTTTTACCAGTAGCAATCGGAGATGGATTTAGAATCCGAATAAAAATTTCTCCAAAATAATTGGCTTGGTCTCCGTTCCATAATAATCACTACAACTGGTTTTTAATTACCACGCTTTATAGTGATTTTACCAAGGCTGCTACTTCGGTCAAGTTTTAAATGTCTAAAATTATTATGGAATTACTAATTAATCCGCATTTTAAACTTATTTACAATTGCCTAGTAAATGTTTACAACAATAAATTACATAATTTTTATAACTAACTTGTTGAGGGACGGCTATCTAAATAATAGAATTTCTTTTAAGCCACTTTGATTAAAAATCAAAACTGACTTAGGC
>DAIQBE010000297.1:0-4926 GCA_036781325.1 Leadbetterella sp.
AAAAAATGTAGCCCTTGTTGACTGGGACAAGGAAAGCAAAATGGCCACTATAACCTACAACTCCAAAAAAACGACACAAACGGATATTTTGAAGCGAATAGCCTTGGCAGGTTATGACAGTGATCAGTTCCTTGCTCCAGATAACGCTTACAATGGACTTATGGATTGCTGCAAATATGAGAGAACTGCCAAAATAGCCATAAAAGCTGATCTCCCTGAGGAATCAATTCTGGCAAATGAAAAACAAAATGGAACTAAAGACCAACATACTGGCCAAATCATGCCAATGGAAAAGAAAGCCGACGAACATGCTCTACACATCATGCCAATGGAAAAGAAAGCCGACGAACCTCCTACCCACACTATGCCAATAGAGACAAAGAAAAAAACAGATCAGATGCAAGCAGTTTTTAATAGCTATTTTGAAATGAAAGATGCCTTAGTATCCAGCAATGCAAGTGCTGCTGCGGCTAAAGGTGCAGATTTAGTAAGCTATTTAAAAGCCATTAAAATGAATGAGTTAGCTATGGATGTGCATATGGTATGGATGAAAGTGATGAAAGAACTAGAATCCGATGCCCAGAAAATAGCCAGCAGCAAAAAAATAGAAGATCAACGTAAGGCTTTAATTCCAATTACAAAAAACATGTATGCTTTAATGAAAGTGGCTAAAACTGAAACGCCAACGTTTTACCAATTTTGCCCAATGGCAAATGGAGGCAAAGGTGCCAATTGGTTAAGCAAAGAAAATGAAGTTAAGAATCCATACTACGGTTCAATGATGATGAGTTGTGGCAGTACAGTGGAGACTTTAAATTAAATTATTTTTTTTAAAATTACTAGAAATGAAAAGGAAACAATTTATTAAGAATTTAGGATTTGGCACATTGGCTATTGCTACAAGTGAAAGTTTGCTTTCTTCTTGCATGGCAGGAATGGATCATGGAAACGCTGTTGCCCCTTTAGTGACTGATGCAGAGTTTAAAACCGCATTAAAAATACCTGAAACCATTAATGCGAGTTCGGCAATGGTGGCACAAAACACCCAGGATACTATCATGAGTACATCAAAAGTAAATGTTTTGGGGTACAGAAACGGACTTTTGGGGCCCACTATTCGGGTTCAAAAAGGTGGAGAGGTGAATATTCCGTTCCAAAACAAACTGAAGGAACATACTAATATCCACTGGCACGGTTTGGTTATTCCAGACACTATGGACGGTCACCCAGACCAAATGATCATGCCAAGCGAAAGTTTTAATTTTAAATTTACTGTGGCTCAGCAGGCGGGCACCAACTGGTACCACCCACATTTACATCAGCTTACTGGTAGGCAGGTTACACAAGGTTTGTCTGGACTTTTTATTGTTGAAAGCCCCGAAGAAAAAGCACTTAATCTGCCTTCTGGAAATTTGGAAGTGCCTTTAATTATTCAAGATAAAAGATTAAATACGGATGGCACTATTAAGTATAACCCTACCATGAATGAGGTTATGACTGGTTATATGGGTGAGAATATTTTGGTAAATGGTACCAATAAACCATTTCTTGAAGTTTCTACTAGGTTTTACCGATTTAGAGTTTTAAACGGTTCTTCGGCTCGAATCTATAATTTGGCATGGAGCAATGGAGCCGACTTCTACGTAATTGGCTCGGATAGTGGCATGTTGGCTGCGCCCGAAAAAGTAAAAACAGTTCTGCTTGGAACGGGTGAAAGAATGGATATTTTGGTGGACTTTTCATCCTTAAAAGTTGGAGAAATGGTTTATTTAATGAGTGAAATTTTTAATACAATGGGTAATTCCCAAGGTAATCAGCCTTTCAAAATAATGAGTTTCAATGTTACCAAACAAGAAGCAGACACCTTTAAATTACCTCTCACGTTAATTCCATTCAACAAAATCCAGAACAGTAGCAAAACTAGAACTTTCGCCCTTACGATGGATATGAAGAATATGAGTGCCGGGATGCACAAAATAAACGGTAAAGTATATAAATCTGATAGAATAGATGAATCGGTAAGCTTTGGCGCTACAGAAACTTGGGAGTTTGACAATTCTACGGGAGATGAAGCCCACCCTATGCATATGCATGGGGTGATTTTCCAAGTTGTGTCAAGATCTGGTGGTAGAGGAACAATTCTACCTCATGAAAAAGCTTGGAAAGACACTGTAATGGTTGGCCCTAGCGAAAAAGTTAAAGTAATTATGACTTTTACTCAAAAAGGAAAATTTGTATTCCACTGCCATAATCTTGAGCACGAAGATGATGGCATGATGTTAAATTTTGAGGTGAAATAAATGCATCTTTACATCAAAAATATGGTTTGCGATCGCTGTAAGATGGTGGTGAAAGCTGAGTTAGAACAACTCGGCCTTCACCCCATTTTAGTGGAGTTAGGCGTAGTTGAGCTTCAAGAATTGAATATGGATAAACTACAAATGAGTAGTTTACTGAAAAATTTACAAGTATTGGGTTTTGATCTGATTGAGGATAAAAATAATAGGTTGGTAGAAAAGATAAAAAACTTAATTGTTGATTTAGTTCATAATAAAAACAACGAAATCAATAGCAATCTATCTGATTTTCTCTCTGAAAATATGCACCAAGATTATAACTCAATAAGCCATCTTTTTTCGGAAATCACAAATACTACAATTGAAAAATATTTTATCAATCAGAAAATAGAAAAAGTAAAAGAATTGTTGATTTACGATGAATTAAACCTAAATGAAATAACCAACCAGCTTAATTACAGCAGTATAGCACATTTGAGTAATCAGTTTAAAAAAGTAATGGGCGTTTCCCCTTCCCAATTTAAAAAATTATCAACTCGAATTAGAAACCAAATTGACAAATTATAAAAATTGCAAATTTTAATCAAAATTGTGTAACAGATTAATGAAATAATAATTCGAATTTTGTAAGGTAGAAACGAATCTACAAATAAATAACATGAAAATGAAAAATTTAAAATTGTTCAAAAAAGCATTAATCTTAACTATGATTTCCGTAGTAGCGTTCCCAGCCATTGGATTTGCCCAAGCTAGAGATTATAAGCATCCAAATCAAACTAGTATTGACCATAATGGTAAAATTAAAAAGGATGGAGTTGAGATTGGATATATTTCAAATGATAATGAAATATTTGATGCAGAAGGCCATAAAATAGCATATACCGACGGAAAGGGAAACTTGGTTAACAGCACTGGCAAAATAATGGGGAGAATTGGCAAGGATGGTAAAACTTTAAAAAACTTAAATGGCGATTTGCTTATTAGTGTTAAAGATAATGGCGCCACTTGTGAAATTTTTGACGCCAAAGGAAAAAAAATAGGAAATGTACACTCCAGCTACAAAGGCATGGCTTGTGTATTGTATTGTTTTAATAATAATATGAGTATGGAAAATCATTCAAAAGTATCAGCTACTGATAAATTTGCTTGTCCAATGCACCCAGAAATTACTGGCAAAGCAGGTGACAAATGCAGTAAATGTGGAATGAAATTAAAAAAATCTTAAATTAAATGAGAGAAATAACTCATACGTATGGGGTTTCCGGAATGACCTGCAATGGCTGTCGAAGTCATGTGGAGAAAACTTTGATAAATATTGCAGGTGTTTCCAAGGCTTCAGTAGATTTAGAAAGCAATAAGGCCATCATCACTATGGATAGCCAAATACCGATAGAAAAATTCCAAGAAGCTCTTAAGAATGAAGGAGGAAGGTATTCTATTTCGAATGTTTCAGATTCAACAAATGATTCTAATGCTACCTCAACATTAGATCATCATCAGATGACACACACGTATGATATCACTGGCATGACCTGTAATGGCTGTAGAAGCCATGTGGAGAAAACTTTGTCAAAAGTTGAAGGTGTTTACCAAGCATCTGTGGATTTGGTAAAGGCAAAGGCTACTATTAGTATGGATGGCCATATCGCCTTGGAAAAATTTCAAGAAGCCTTGAGGAATGATGGGGATAGATATGGAATTTTTATGGAAGGAAAAGCTCCAGCTATACAACCAAAAAAAGAAGAGCCAAAAGAAAGTGAAACTGGAGTTTTTTATTGTCCCATGCATTGTGAAGGAGAAAAAACCTATGAAAAGCAGGGAGATTGCCCTGTTTGTGGAATGGATTTGGTAGAACAAAAGAGTACCGCAAAAAGCAATGCAAAATACTCCTGTCCAATGCATCCTGAGATCATAAAAAATGAGCCAGGGGAATGCCCAATTTGCGGTATGGACCTGGTGCCCATGATAGCTGGTGATGAAGAAGAAGTAGATGAAAACTATAAAAATCTACTTAAGAAATTTTGGATTGCCATTGCTTTCACCTTACCGATTTTTTTAATAGCGATGTCCGAAATGGTGCCAAATAATCCGCTATATGATATTTTAGATCAAAAATCTTGGAATTGGGTACAATTTGGGCTTTCTATACCTGTAGTGTTTTACGCCACTTTAATGTTTTTCAAAAGAGCTTGGACTTCTTTGAAAACAATGAACCTAAATATGTTTACGCTAATCGGAATTGGTTCGGGCATTGCATGGGTTTTCAGTATTGTTGCCCTCCTATTGCCCGATTTATTTCCTCAAGATTTTAAAACGACCGATGGTAATGTGTACGTATATTTTGAAGCTACTACTGTTATTTTGACTTTAGTATTGTTGGGCCAGTTGCTAGAAGCTAGGGCCCACAATCAAACAAGCGGAGCCATCAAAGAACTCTTAAAACTTGTGCCAGCTGTAGCCACTTTGTTTGAAAATGGTGTGGAAAAAATAATACCCATAGATCAAATTATGGTTGGGAATCTATTGAGGGTAAAACCAGGAGAAAAAATCCCGGTGGACGGTGAACTAACAGATGGACATAGCAGCATTGACGAATCAATGATAACGGGAGAGCCAATTCCGGTAGATA
>DAIQBE010000298.1:0-4911 GCA_036781325.1 Leadbetterella sp.
AAAAAGGTTTTTCACATTTGTGATGATAGGGTTTTTCACAACAAATGTTGACGCGATCATTGAATTTTCTGCAATCCCAAAATTGTTAGCCGAGCACGAAACCTCGCTTTCTGTAAAAGTCCTATTTTACCTTCGTATCGCTATTCATTAAATGATTTTATAAATAGTATTGTCCTATCTACAGCTTTTTTTGCCAAGGGATGATTGGCCGCCCAAAAGCCTGCCAAATGGTCTTCCTTTTCTATGTCTAAAAATTCAACATCTTTCCCCTCTTTTTTTAGCTTTTCAAAGAGTGACGTTCCTTGAGATTTTAATTCATCTTTCTCGCAAGTAATAATCAATGATTTTGGATAATAACTAAAGTTATCTGCAAGAATAGGAGAAATCATTGGATCATTCGGGTCTTTTCCATTTAAATACCATTTGGTTACCAATTTATACAAAGGATTATCTGTTTGTCTTAAATCTGTAGCAGGATTAATTAAACAAATGCCTTTCACACCTAATCCGTCTCTTAGTTTAACTGCCAAAGATGCGATTAGAAGTCCTCCAGCACTTTCACCGAGAAGGATAATATTTTTCGAATTTCCATTTATTGATGATGCATTTTGTTTTATCCAGGAAAGAATTTTTTCACAATCAATTATGCTCGCAGGATAAGGGAATTCGGGAGGTTTCCTATAATCAATGGCGACAACCACAGAGTTGGTGCTTTTGGCCAGTACCCTTGAAATGTTGTCGTGGGTATCAAGATCACAAGCTACCAATGCACCTCCATGAATATTGTAGATGATTCGGTTGTTACTACCGGCATTTGGATAGTAAATTCGTATTTTTATAGAATCTGTATCTGTCCAAATTGTCCGATTTTCTATTTTATAAATAGGTTCGGCGCTAATATTCAATGATTTAATATCATTACTTATTCCCTGCCTAATTTGCGTTACAGAAGGTATTCCATTTTGCCCCTTTGTCAAAATGCAGCAGGTGGTTAAAAAAATGATGAATAATAGTAATTTCTTCATATCAGGTTGAGTTTAAAAAAGTACATAAAATTTTTTAGTATTTATCGAAATGTTGATCCAAACCTCAAGCCTCATTGGCTGGGTAAAAATAGAAAATAAAATTAAAGTCTCAAAACGGTGCTGGAGTATCCTACCGCTACTCTAGTTTTGCTACCTCATGCCGATTGCAATTCGGGTAGTGAGAACTTTTTAGATTTTTTGATAACTTTTGAAGGATTTTTTAAGTTTTAGGGCAGCCTTTTAGCTTTTAAAAGGAAGTATTTTTTAAATAAAAACTCAATAATTGACTAATCATCAAAGTACTTAGTAAGTAACTTCGTAACGCTCTTAAAAGAAATCAAAAAAAATAAAATAAATGACCAATGGCATTTAGAACCCATAATTAAGGCTTCAAATCCGATGCGCAACAAAATGAAAATAGCTATTACAAAAAACATGGCGGTTTAGGGGGGGGTATTAATAAAAGTAGTTTAACTATCTTAACGTAAACAAAAAAGGCAGGGAAGTGGTCAAAACCACTGCATCCCTGCCTTAAACGTATATAAAAACTAAACCTACTTTCTTTTCCCGTCAATGTCTAATTCGATAATATCGTAGCCGAGTTTTTGTAGGCCGGGCAAGATTTTAACTTTATCTCCTACCAATAAAATATTCATTTTTTCAGGATTAATCCATTTCTTAGCCAAAGCATCAGCTTCTTTTTTGGTGAGTGATGCTAAAATTTTGTTTTGGGTTTCTACAAAATTGGCTGGTAAATCATACGTCAGAATTCGACCGATGAAACCTGCTTTTTGGTTGCCTGTTTCGTAACGCAAAGCATCTTGTTGGCCGATTGCACTTTTCGTAAATGCCAATTCTTCCACAGAAATACCGTTGGCTACATAGTTTTTCAATTCTTTTATTACCTCTACCAATGCACTGTCAGTAGCATTTGCACGGATTCCCGAACTAAATTGATATTCGCCCGTGTATTTATCTCCCGCAAAACCCGCACGAGCACCGTAAGTCCAACCTTTATCTTCACGCAAGTTGAGGTTTACCCGACTATTAAATGCACCACCAAGTGCGAAGTTCATCAAACCTGCTTTATAGTATTCGCCCGTTGCATCGTATTTTAAGCCAGTAACATTACTCACTCTAAACTCGGTTTGTGCCGCTTTGGGTACATCAATCAAATAAATTTGAGTTTTTGTAATAGCAGGAGCAGGGGCTGGATTGGCTAAATTGATTTTTTTGTTTGGTAATTTATTCAAAAATGCCAATTTAGGTACTATTTCGTTTTCTGTAATATCGCCCACAACAATCACTTTGGTGCCTTGCGATGTCATGTAATTATCATAATAAGCCTGCACATCTTTTAGGCTAAGTCTTTTAACAGTACTTTCTGTGCCGTTATCGCTTAAACCTAAAATGTTCCCTGTGCCGTAGTTAAGTTTGTCGATTACAGTAGAAGCAATAGCCGCTGGTTGAGATTTTAATTGTTTAAAGCCCTCTAATGATTGTTTTTGTAGACGATTGAAAGCATCAGCCGTAAAGTTTGGACTGAACATTTTTTCATCGAGCAATTCTAATGTTTTATCCACATTTTTCTTCAAACACTGCACGTTGAAATTGATACCATCTAATGTTTGCGATACGCTGATAAAACTTCCGAGTTTTTGTAGCTCAACTGCCATTTGTTCCGCCGAATATTTTTTGGTGTCTTCGTTGAGCATATCAGCAACCATACCTGCCAAACCAATTTTAGAGGTATCGGCTGCTTGAGCTAAATGCCCACCAGGTATTGAAATCAAAATCGTAACGGTTGGTAGTTCGTTGTTTGCTGTTCCAATAATTTTGACGCCACTTGGCAAATCTTTTTTCCAGAAAGGAGGCACTTTTACTACTGGATTTGCTCCATTTCCTGGGGTTTTACTTCTGTCAAAATTATCTTTCGCTTTTGTGTATTTCAAACCATCATAACCATAGTTTGGTGCCGTATAGTTTTGTGTATCAATCGTATAGTTATCAGGTGCGGCTGGTTTAGCTGCTTGTCCTTTTGTCAGAACGCTGATAGTAACGCTTGGTTTGTCTTTCAAATATTGGTTATACACTCTCCAAACATCTTCTTTCGTAACTGAGCGATACATATCTAATAATTTACCAATCATATTCGGATTGCCTGCGAAAGTATTAAAAGCCGCCAGTTGGCTTACTTTTCCCGAGACACTTTGTAGTCCGTTAATGTACTGAGCCTCGATGCCACCTTTAAATTTCTCAATATCTTCATCCGTAACGCCACGTTTTTCAAAAACCAATAGTGATTGTTTGAATAAACTATCCATCGTTGCCAGAGAATTCCCTGGGTAAGGTGTTAGTTGAAATGAAAACTCACCAGCCAACTCATTAAAACGGCTGAAACCACTGGCCGAAATAGCTTTTTGGTTTTTTACCATTTGCTGATAAAGAATGGAGTTTTTGCCTTGACCCAAGATTTGAGCTAGACAAGATAAGGCTCCCATATCTTTATCATAATTTGGAACGGTTGGGTAAGTTTTTGATAAAATCGGCAAACGAGCATAATTGTCGGTGAATGAAGCATATCTATCGCCCGATAATTTCACGGCTGGTAGAATAGTTTTTTGAACGGCAGGCCCAGCTGGAATACTACCGAAATATTTATCAACGATTTTCACTACATCGGCTGCTTTTACATCACCACCGATTGTCAATGTGGCGTTGTTTGGGCCATACCAACGTAAAAAGAATTTTTTCAAGTCGTTTACGTCAACTCTATCTAAATCTTCCAAATAACCGATGGTCAACCAGCTATATGGGTGGCCATAAGGATAAAGGTTTTTACTCGTAAATTCGCCCACTAAACCATACGGACGGTTATCATAATTTTGTCCTCTTTCGTTTTTTACAGTGCTGCGTTGTACCTCAAATTTCTGTTGAGTAACGGCATCCAACAAAAATCCCATGCGGTCGGCTTCGAGCCAAAGCATTTTTTCGAGTTGATTGTTCGGAACAGTTTCGTAATAATTTGTACGGTCGAGGTTGGTACTACCATTGAGCGTTCCGCCCGCTGCCGTTACGATTTTGAAATGTTGTTCATCGCCCACGTTATCGCTTCCCTGAAACATCATGTGTTCAAAAAAGTGAGCAAAACCACTCTTTTTAATTTCTTCTCTGGCACTACCTACGTGGTAAGTGACATCAACGTGTACTATCGGGTCGCTGTTATCTTCATGTACAACGAGTGTGAGTCCGTTAGGAAACACATATTTTTCGTAAGGAATGACTAATTCACTCCCTTTTTTTTCGACTTTTTCAACCAAGCGGGCTTGGCTAAATCCGAGATTAGTAAACAAACAAATAGCCGCAGCGGCTAATAGATTTTTTTTCATAGTAAACGTTTTGAAGTTTTGATATACAAAATACGAAAAAAAAGTTTGTATTCTATACCGTAGATCTGATAAATCCGCAAAAGAGGATGCAATATGCGTGTCTGGCTAGCCAAAACCCTTATTTAAGAAACAACTATCTCCAGCACTAGTTTCGACGATCACGAATTAGGAAAAGGCTCCAGAAGTTTATTGCGGTTGGGGTGATCGGGCATTCCGACTTTCTTCAACTTCGGTAAATGTTAGCTACTAGGCTTATTGTTATTAAAGGTTGGATACATAGTTTACGATACATCTAATTCCATAAACAATAAATACTGTCTAAACTCTTCTGGAATTTCAACCTCTGGATAAGCAGGAATGTCTTTAAATCCAAAACTTCTATAAAGAGCATGAGCAGCCTCCATAAATTTTGGACTATCTAATCGTATTTTCTTGTAACCTGTTTCTTTTGCTGCATTTATCAAAGATTGAAGTATTGCCCGACCTGCTCCAACCCT
>DAIQBE010000299.1:0-4908 GCA_036781325.1 Leadbetterella sp.
TACAACTCGGAAATAACAAAAACAACACGATTAAATATTTCATATGATTGTTTATCAATTATTTTAAAAAAAAAGACCCATTTATTTCCTTGCTATTCTTATTTGAATTCTTTCTTTGATCTCTTTTTTATACAAATGTAATTACAATTTGGATTCACATTAAAATCTCAAATAATTACTAAAAGAATATTTTAGTAAAAAAAAACTATTTTTGTGTTTTAAAACCCAAACTATTAGTGAGAATCATTTTTGCAATACTTCTTTCTGTGCTATTTTTCTCATTTTTGTTCAGTTGTAAACCAACGCTAATTCCTCCTCCAACCTTAACTATTTCATCATTAAATAATAATCTTGGAAACATAACCTCTACATCTATTTCTTCTCTTAAATTATTTCAGAACGGAATTGGTACGATTTCTTACTCAATTGAGAGTAATAAAAAATGGTTAGTCCTCTCAAAAAATTCAGGAAACTTAAATTCCATAAAAGATAGCCTAATATTATCTACCGACATTAATTCAAACGATTTAATTAATGGAGAAAATTTTGCCACTCTTACAATATCTCCAATTATTAATGGTGAGCCATCTGCATCAATTTCTGTAGAAATAAAAGGCACATTTATTTCTACTGCGCTCGCTACCTCTAATTCTATTTTAACACTTGGAGTTTTAAATACATTATCTACTGCAAGTGTTTCCTTAAAAAAAATAGGTTTTGAAAATTTGAGCTTTGAAGCCATTTCTGATAAGCCTTGGATAGTAATTGATAAAACTAAAGGTATAATCCAAGATAAAATAGATTTGAACTTTAGTATAGATCCAACAAACCTAGAGGGTGGAAAATTTGAAGGAACAATAACAATTATTCCCATAGTAAATAACCAATTTCAAACCCCAATAAAAATTACCATTTTAGGATTTTATGACGATATAATATCAGGTCAAATCACACAACACTTTCTCACTAAAAATGAAAAATGGGGAAGGAACATCAATCTACTTGGAACTGTAACTATTCCTTTAGGAAAAACATTGACCATAACTCCTGGCACCAAAATTACGGTTAAAAAAAATCCTGAGGCCAGCTCAATAAAAATTATTGCTAATGGGTTTCTCCAAATCAGTGGTGATGAAAATAATATTATTGAATTAAAATCAGAGGAGCCCTCTGGAAAAGGAGATTGGACAGGATTGGAAATTAATGGCGATTGTGAGATTTCTTATGCTGTAATAAAAAATGCAATTCATGCTATTAGTTTTTATGATTATGTAAGTTTTAACAATCCAAAAAAAGCACCAATTATTCACCATGTATTATTTGATACCAATTTTTTTGGCATTTCATCTTTTAAATCTATTTATGAAACCACTTTCTCTAAACTCACTTTTAAAAACATTACCTATTTTTGCTACTTTACAGTAGGATCACAAAAAACAAATATTATTGATTGCGATTTTTTGTCTGACGAATGTTATGTCGATGCTATTATTAAAAGTGATGCCGGTCAATTGTCGCTAAGTAATTGCAATTTTACTAAAAAATCTATTTTATCTTCTTCTCACTTAGAAGCTTTCGAGGGCTTTAAGAATGTGAAAGTCACCGCTAATAATTGTTATAACTTATCGAGAGTTGGAGGTTTTGATAGAAATAATAATGAATTTACTAATTTTAATCCTATTCAAATTCCCAACAAAAATATTGGATGTGGTTTTGATAATAAATTAGCTTCATCAAGATTTAGATTCAGTGGATCAAATGCTAAATAGAACTGATTGGATATAAATAAAATTAAAAATAATTTTAAATTGAAAAAAAAATATCTGTAAAAAAAACAAAATATTAAAAATCCTCGTTAACAAAAAAAAACCAAATTAAATTTATGCAGAAATATTTCAAATCTATTGTTTTAACAATTCTATTTAATCTCACGATTTCATCACTTTTTGCTCAAAATTCTGATGCCATAATTGGTGTTTGGAAAAATGGCGAAGGAACAGGGATGGTACAAATCTACAAAAAAGGAGAAAAGTATTTTGGAAAGCTGGTTTGGCTCAAAGTTCCAAATGACCCGGCTGGAAAACCCAGAACTGACATCAACAATCCGGATGAAAAACTTCAATCTCGTACTTTGAAAGGCTTAGAAAACCTCAGAGATTTCGTTTTCAAAGGAGATAACAAATGGGAAGATGGGAAAGTTTACGACCCAAAAAACGGTAACGATTATTCTTGTGAAATGAAACTCATTGAAGAAAATACACTTGAAGTTAGGGGATTTATTGGAGTTTCTCTTTTTGGAAGAACTGATGTTTGGAAAAGGCAAATAAAGAAAAGCTAAGAAATCGTCTTATAAAAAAAAAGGCAGATGTTTTTCTGCCTTTTTTTATGGACTCACAAAATTTAAACTTAAATTAAAATACAATGGATTTCCCAAAGAATTAGCAAATATTGGTTTTTCGTCTTTTACAGGATTTTGATTTGCAAATCCATCAAAACGCCAATTATATCTCCAACCGGCCTGAGCCGACATCCAAATAAAGCCTTTTAATTTTCTTTCGAAGGTAATTCTAGGCTTCATTTCTCCTCTTCTTAAATAAGTATCTATGTTATTAACTTGTCCTAAGTAATACGTATTTCCTTCAATTTCATAACCTAACATTAAAAATGAATTGGGATTAAAATTCCTTCTTAAATTAGCTTTTGCGGGCAATACTGATTCAACCCCCCACTTTTTACTAAATGTTCTATTGTACAAAATGGCGGGTACATGTATTACTTGCCCAGCCCTATAGGTACGACTTATACCAAGTCCCCACATAAAATTATCATCTTTCTTCCAACCATAAATGGCTGTTGCACTGTAGGTTAAACCTTTACTATTTATCTCGCTTAAATTTTTATAATTACCATTTACATCTGCACTGGCTTGAATAATCAAAAAATTCTTAATATTAAAAGGTTTAAAAATTGTGGTATTAATTCCAGTGCTATTTAAAGATGAAAGACTAGCAAATAAGGTTGACCTCTCTGGATTTTTAAAATCTAGACTAGTATTCCAAAATGATAAACCCAAACTAGCTATTATACTCGATCTGGATATAACTGGAGCATTTAGTCCTACTCTAAGACCCGAAAATCTATCCACATGTGAATCTAACTGTTTACTGTTTTCTCTTAACTTATGTGAACCAATAGAAGTTAAATGGAAAGGCAAAACCGATTCATAACCAACAGAAACAAATCTTGAAGGAGATAAATAATTTACTTTTTGCGTACAATAAATTTTAACTTTATTTTCATCCGCATTCCCAAAATCATCAAAATTGAATTCCTCAAGATTCTTTTTGGTTGAATCTACCTGTGAAAAAGATACTATTGAAAAAAAAAGCAAACTACAAGATAAAAAAAAGCGAATCATAATAAATAATTTGAATATGTTGGTTTCTTCATAAAACTTAATAATCCTAAAAAAGTTTAATTTTTAATACAATATGCTGAAAATTAATAAAAATTAGAAATCAAAATGACTCTTGAAATATAAAAAAAATAACAAAATTTCAAATCACTTCCAAAATCCTTTCCATGGCTACTTGGTAGCCAATTTTTTCTTTCAATTCTGAAATAGAAACACGTTCTTGTTCCATACTGTCTCTATGTCTAATAGTTACAGTATCATTTTCCATGGTTTCATAATCAACGGCAATGCAAAAAGGTGTGCCAATTAAATCTTGTCTTGTATATCTTTTCCCAATAGCTCCACCATCATCATAAACAGTCCTAAAACTTGACTTAAGAGAATTTGCAATTTCTTGTGCTTTTTCGGCAAGGCCATCTTTTTTTACTAAGGGCAAAACAGCTGCTTTTATAGGAGATAATGCAGGATGAAGCTTTAAATATGTTCTCTCTTTTTCTCCCGTCTCTTGAGTAAATGCATTACAAAATACAGCTAAAAATAATCTATCCGCTCCAACAGAAGTTTCTACAACAAACGGTATATAGTTCCCAATAGCCTTGCCATCTTCGCCCAACTCCGGATCAAAATATTGTAGTTTCTTTTTCGATAATTCTTGATGATTTTTTAAATCAAAATCAGTACGTGAATGTATTCCTTCTATTTCTCTGAAGCCAAATGGAAACTGAAACTCAATATCTACCGCAGCATTGGCATAATGAGCCAATTTATCGTGATCATGAAACTTTAATCTTTCAGCGGGTAAACCTATAGCTTTATGAAATTTCAAACGTGTTTCTTTCCAAGTTTTATACCAATCCATTTCAGTACCCGGCTTAATAAAAAATTGCATTTCCATTTGTTCAAACTCACGCATTCTAAAGATGAATTGACGGGCAACTATTTCATTTCTAAATGCTTTCCCAATTTGAGCAATACCAAAAGGCAGTTTCATGCGACCAGATTTTTGAACATTTAAGAAATTAACAAATATTCCTTGGGCTGTTTCTGGTCTTAAATAAATATTACTGGAATCTTCGGCCACTGATCCAACTTGTGTAGAAAACATCAAATTAAACTGTCGAACCTCTGTCCAATTTAATGTTTTAGAAATAGGACAAACAATCTTTTCTTCAATGATGAGCTCTCTTACTTCTTCCAACTTTTCAGCAGAAAGCAAAGCCCCCATTTTGGCTAATAAAGAGGCTGCTTTCTCAGATTCACCAGCAGCTTCATATTCTTCCGCTTTTCCTTCTAAAAGCTGATCAGCTCTATATCTCTTTTTGGAATCTTTATTATCTATCATCGGATCGTTAAATCCATCTACATGACCTGAAGCCTTCCAAGTAAGGGGATGCATAAAAATTGCGGCATCAATGCCCACAATATTGTCATTAAGTTGAGTCATGGCTTTCCACCATACTTGCTTTAAATTATTTTTTAACTCAACTCCATTT
>DAIQBE010000300.1:0-4889 GCA_036781325.1 Leadbetterella sp.
ATTTCAATTAACTAATAACCAATTACTAACTCGTTTATTAAAGTCTTCTATGTATTCGAAATGGAAAATATGGCCTGCTTTTTCGTACAAAAACAATTCAGCATTTGGAATAGCATTGGTTACTTCTTCTGCCATCCAAACTGGAGTGAAAATATCCTCTCTTCCTCCAATTACTAAGGTCTTTTGGTTTATTTTTGACAAATCAGACAAAGCATCGTGATTTATACAAGCATGTGCTTGGCCCACCAAACCTTGAAATGACTGAGGATTTGGGTCAAGATGGGCATTTTTTCTTCCTTCGGCCAATTCCGCTGCCACTTTTTCATCATCCCAAGATGCTTTAGAATAAATCAAAAGCTGAATATATCTCGAAAATTCTTCAGGATTTAGATGTGCTTTGCAGGCCATAATATGCTGAAAAATACCTTTGGCAGCATTATCACATCTTGCCCACGGACACATCAATACTAATGAATCCACTTTTTCTGGGTATCGAAGAGCCAATTTTTGGGCAATGGTGCTTCCCATCGAACAGCCAATAACTTTGGCTTTTTTGATTCCTAAATTATCTAAAAGTCCAGCATAATCATCCGCCATTTGGTCAGTGGTATAAGCTCCAGCGGGTTTATCAGAAAGTCCAACTCCCCTATTGTCTCCAACTATGCATCTAAAATGTTTTTCGAATTCAAGAAGATGTGGTTCCCAAACTGAGCCTGGGGCAGTAATACCCATTATTAATAGTAAAGGCTGAGCAGTAGGATTTCCTCTCTCTTCGTAATACATCTTAATCCCATTGGTTTCTACTGTTGGCATAACTATTTCAAAGCTGGAATTAAGTCATTTTTTATCCAATTACCGTCGTGCAGTGTTACATAATCGGGATCTTCAAGTGCCTCCGGTCCCTCATCTTCACAAATAATCCAACCTGCATATTTGATATCTTTTAACCATTGGGTGATGGCCAAAAGCTCCACTTTGCCATTTCCCATGATCGTCCATTCTGGATTACCATTCCAATCCTTATAATGCACATGATTAATAAGAGATTGATACTCTTTCATTTTAGCCAATGGATCCATTCCACCGTTTATAATATGACCTACATCAGGTGTCCAGCCAGTTACTTTCTCATTTAAATTTTCTAATACGGCTTTGTAATCTTCAGAAGTTCTAATAATGGAGCTATGGGGAGAATTGGGATGATAACTACAAGCAATGCCCTTATCGCTAGCTCGCTGAGAAACTGAATTTATAATAGTAACTAGCGATTTTTGTCTGGCATCCAAATCGTGACGGCCAGTTGGTATTTGAACCGTATTCAAAATGGCTTTAGGAAATCGGTCTAAAAGGGCAATTGCATTATCTGCAATTTTTCTTTCTTCTTCTGTTTCTTGCTTGTTATTCCATTCTAAAGCCAAGGCTAAAGCTGCCAATTCGATGCCTTGTTCTTGAAGTTTATCTGCGAGCAAATCTGGATCCACTAAATCGCCCATCCAAGTAAAAATGGGCTGAATACCCTTAAAGCCAGCTTTTGCGATTATTTCTATCATATGTCCAAGACGACCTTGATGAGTAGTTCCGTTGCCTGCCATATACCATGTGTATACTTCAGATCCGAAACGAAAAGGCAGATTAATATTCATTTTATATTTATACTATTTATATTTCTGATATGGCTCTTTTCACTAAATAAAGCAAAATGGTTTACAATGCATGTTTATCGCACATTTGTTTAATAAATTTATAACCATTTTCGGCAATGTCCCATGGTCGGTTATATTCACGCCAAACCCCAATGGCATTTGCGAAGTCCGGATCATTTCTTGAAAATGCTTCGATGGTTAAATATCCTGAATATCCGATTTTCTTTAAGGCTAGAAAAGTATCGTCAAATTGGATATGGCCTTCGCCAGGAGTTCCTCTATCGTTTTCGCTGATATGAACATGATGCAAATAGGGAGCTATTGTTTCTATAGCGGAAGAATATTTTTTTTCCTCCATATTAGCATGATGTGTATCAAACATAGCTTTCACATTCGGATGATTAGTCTCTTTTACCAATCTAGCTAGCTGCTCCATAGTATTGCACAAATAGGATTCAAAGCGATTTAAGGCTTCTGGCCCTAAAACTATTCCAGCTTGTTTAGCATATTCTCCAGCTTGATAAAGTATTTCAGCAGCTCGCTTATATTCTTCATCTAAAGCGGGATGTGCCTCAAAATGAGCATGAGCGGAATGTATTGGTCCACAAAGTAGCTCGCCACCAAGGTCGTGTGTTCTGTCGATAGCTATTTTTATGGCTTCTAAGCCTTTGGCTCTTATTGCTTTTGACTCGTTAATTGGATTAGTTTCTGGTCCAACAACCGTCACTGTGGTTACGCCTAGCCCTAAATCGCTAGCTCTTTTTCCAACTTTTTTGCAATTTTCATGCTCTGCACCCCCAACAAAAAATTCCACACCGTCATATCCTATCTTTTTTAATCTTTCTAGGGTGGGATATAAATCTTCAGTTACATTGGCAGTCCAAGCTAACACATTGAATCCTACTTTAATCATTTTCTTACTTTAGGCTACTGGATTTTGGCATATAGCAAAAACGCTATTGCATAAATAAATTTATAAATTTTTTATTCTAATGTTGCGATATTGAACTTTCATTGGAGGTCCTACATGAACCTGCACACCAAGAAGCCCTTTAGATTTCCCATTAATAGTATCATAGTCAGTCACATCGCTCATAAGAATACCATTTACATAATGCTGCAGACGATTACCTTTAACAATTAATCGAATCTCATTCCAATCTTCTGCTTTTATTTTACCTTTCAACGCTTCATTTTCGCCAAGGGAGCCTGTTACCTTTAATTCTGTCCATGCATTTTTTTGAACTTTAGCCCTTACTTCTTCCTGTGTCATTGGCTTGGCTTGAGAATTTATCTCGGTTATTTGTCCTCGATACGCTAAAGTTGTTCTACCACGTTCTTCATAGTTTTGACCAGTGTAGCGGTTGGCTCCATCAATATCTGCTTGATACCCTTTTAGGGCGTTAGGAACATCTGGAAAAACAACACTTCTATAATTTATCCCCGAATTCCCTTTTTCGGTAATATTAAATTCGGCTCTTAGTTCAAAATCACTTGGTTCTCCTCCTTGCCAAGTTAAAAAAGAATTGGTTTTAAGTAAGGTTTCTGGTGTAATTTCACCAACAATATTTCCATTTTCTACGCGCCAGTATTTGGTATCTCCGGCCCAGCCATTTAATGATTTTCCATCAAAAATACGTTTAAACCCTTTTTCTTTTTGACCTAAAGTCTGTGACGTTTTACAAGAAAAAACAAACACTAAAATGAGGAATGAATAGGAAAAAATCTTTCAAGATTTATCATTTTTTTTATTTATTAAGGTTGAATATACTGTTTCTCTAGTCTAAAATCTCTAAGACACAAACAAAGCTAAAGATATTTATTTAAACTTTATTTTCTATGAAGAATTTAAAAAAATAGGTTTTTTTGATCAAAAATATATTTTTTATTAACTCTTCTTACAATTTTACATCTTTAAAATTGGCATATTTGCATCTACTGATATTTGCCAATTTTTCAATAAAGTCTTTAATTCTTTTCCTTTTTCTGGATTACTTTTAAAGAGATTTGTTTTTTCACTTATATCGTTTTTCAAATTATACAGCTCAAATTCCTTGGATTCAAAGTTTTCTACCAATTTCCACTCGTCTTTTCTTACTGCTCCGGCAGGTCTTCCCATTTGGTTACTGAAATGTGGATAATGCCAAAAAATTGGACCTCTTTCAAAAAGATTTTTTGGATTAAACAATAAAGGCACAATACTTTTGGCGTCGGGCATAGATTCGTGTTTTTGCCCCAATAAATCCAAAATAGTAGGAGTATAATCTGTGTTTATGAAATATTGATTACATATTTGATCTGATTCAATTTTCCCTTTCCAAGAAATAATTGTGGGAATTCTTATACCCCCTTCATATACATGCCCTTTCCATTTTCTGAGAGGTTCAGAGTTGGTAGGAATTGGCCCTAATTCTGGCAATCCAACTCCTCCATTATCAGAGGCAAAAACGATGATTGTATTTTCAAGTAATTTTTGATCTTTTAATGTTTTTATAATTCTTCCTATTCCTTCATCCATACTTTCAATCATAGAGGCGTAGTCAGGATTATATTTTCCATTAAATTTTTCATATTTTACAAAATACTTTTTTAGTTTGTCGGCTTTAGGAACTAAAAAAACATGAGGGGCTGAATAGCATAAATATAAAAAAAAGGGCTTATTCACTTTTTTATTGTCTAAAAAATTTAATGCATAATCGGAGAGTTTGTCGGTTAAATATTCCTTCCCATTATCCACAAATTCTTTCTTATAGCTATCCTCAAAAATACTATAATTATAATAATCTAAACCGTTTTTCCCAATCATTCGGGTATATTCAAATCCTTGGTTCCATGGCGATAGCGAGTCTGGGCTTCCTAAATGCCATTTACCTACCATACCTGTTTGATAACCTAAGGTTTTTAGCCGCTCTGCCAATGTGATTTCTGAGCTCGGCAAATATTTTTGCCATTTTGCAGGAAGTACGGTCGATGCCGAATCCAGGCGTTCGCCGACCAAAAAATTGGTTATTTTTAATCTGCCTGGATGTTTGCCAGTCATTATTGAAGCTCTGGAAGGAGAGCATACGGTAGATGCAGCATATGCTTGAGTAAACCGAATTCCACTTTTTGCTAATGCATCTAGGTTAGGTGTTTCGTTAAAAGGATTTCCATAACAGCCTAAATCCATGTATCCTAGATCATCGGCCAAAATAAAGATTATATTAGGTTTCTTTTCTTGTGAAAAAGTGCAGTGGTATGCAAATA
>DAIQBE010000301.1:0-4886 GCA_036781325.1 Leadbetterella sp.
GCTATTCTTGACAGGCAAATAGCGATCTCTATAAAATGCTATCAACAAAAACGAAGTAATTCCCACTATTTCCCAACCCAAAAAGAAGGTTTCGAAATTACCTGAGAAAATAAGAAGACTGAGTCCAAAATTGAACAATAAAAAGTGATTGTAAAAGCGTTTGAAACCACTTTCCCGATGCATATACGTTTTACTAAAAACAGAAACCAGATACATTAAAATGGAAGCAACTAGACTAAAAACCGCTGATAGTTTATCATAATATAGCATTAATCCGAAGTTAAACTCGTCATTACTATACACTGTAAAAGCAAATTGCTCCATACTTTGAAAGCCATTAATTGCCCAAAAAACTATTAAGGCAAAACTTGAAATCACCTGTATTAATAAACCAATATTTGAAATTCTGCTAATGGTTTTTTCTTGCTGGTTTTTAAATATAGTAGTTCCTAAAAATGTAAAAAATGGAAGGATAATAAAGAGAATTAATACTATTGACATGATATGTTGCTTTCGATTTGGTAAATAGGTAAATTTTCAAAGGTTGCATGGGTGATGTGATTGGTCTCCATTTCTGGTGCTTTTTCGAAAAGTCCATGCAGATCATTCACTACTTTTAGATCCAAAGCTTGAGGCTGGTAATGATTAAAATGCCCATCCTGGAAATAATAAAACTCCCCAGTTTCGGGGTGGAGAGCTGCAATGTGAACCCATTCGTTTTTATACCATTCAAACATTGCATCATTGGATTTAATAACCTTTAGGACAATTTCTGGTCTTTGTTCCACTATAACCATTAGCCTCACTGGATCATGAGGTTCTATCATTTGCCACGGTAAACCAGGTCTTAAATCACCATCAGAGCTATTTGTTACGCCAACTAAACCCACTACATTATGTGGTAATTTAGTTCCACATCCCAATTTTACATTATCTACTCTTGAAAAGTAATATTCTAAGTTTATACCACCACACACCACACCGATAGGAGCCATCACATTTGCTAAATGAATTCCATCCGGATCGGTACGATAATCATAGGAGTTAAGAAATGCCCTTCTATCTAACATCAGATGGCGAGTTACAGATCTGCGGCCTACAATACAAAGCGAGTTTGTACCATGGCCAAGCTCTGGTCTCGGCTCAAAAATTGAAACCGAACGATCGAGTATATCTTTTCTTACCTGCTTAATATCGCGGTTAGTATCAATAGAAGCAAATCTTCTAGAACGTTCTTTTGCATTTAAATCTAAAGCTTCCTCAAATTTCCTACAAAATTCTAGGTGCAATTCCGCTACATTTTTATCCAGTTCATCTTCCAAATAAAAACCAATAGTATCAGCAGCTGTATCGTGCATAGCGCCTATAAAAAGTGTATCGGAAGGTATTTCAAGTCCGCGAATTTTCAAGGCTTCACGAACTGCTGGCATATTTGCCATTTGAGCAAAAACCCTAGAATTGGTAAAGCCTGGCCTTCCGCTACACGCACCGCAATCGTGGGCTCCATGATGTGGGTTATTTGCACTACTGCTTCCATGAGCAATCAAATATACGATTGGAGAAAAGTTATGTACCAAGCCTATTCCTCTTAAAAATTTCTCCACACGATCTGTAATCTCTACTAAAGAAAATCCTATCTGAAGACCCTCTTCTTTGTCTTCTGGGTTTGTATTAAGTACTGTAAGTTTACTTTTTTTAGTCATGTGAGCAAATGCATCAGAGATAGCAGGTCTCATTTTGGGTCTAAACAAACTTAGCGCTAACTCCGGCAGGGCTCTTAAACCCAGCGCGAGGGTCTTGATTGGATTAAGACTATGCGTGCCATTGTCATACATACTATCTTTATGATCATGAAATTCAACATCATATTCCTTAATTAGAAAATTAGGTGTAACAGGGGCTGGGCAAAGTTTATCTTTAAATTTGGCACCCGTTTGTTTGAAAAAGAATTCCACTCCAAAAAAACCAGGCGCACCCAATGTCTCAATCTCTGGAGCTACATATTCAAGATTTCTTCGGATAGAGCATTCTCTTTCATCTATACAAAAAATAGCTTGATAACGTATTTCTGGAACTTCATTTGGCCGAGAAATATTTGCTTTAATACCTTTAAATACCTCATCATAATAAGACCATTCAAAAGCTTCTTGCCATAATTGAAGTATCTGGTGCAACTCTTTTTTAGGAGTAGGCGCTAACATTTTAATTGGAGGTTTCGAAACTGTTTCAGACAAGGGCTTCCATTGGTCGCCGAGCGTATAATAGAGCTGGTCAAGTTCCATGAGCAGTTCAAAGCGAATCAAATCTTCGAAGCTGATCTTCTTTTTGATTAGTAAAGTATTTGGATTATCGTCTATAACCGCCACGAGTCCACTCCAACCACGATGGCTAAAAGACATATCATATAAATATTGTTCAAAATACGTTTCTTTGCCAACTAGTGCTTCTAAAAGACTTTTTACAGTAGTTTCAGTCTGGTGAAAGAGCGTCCTGACTTTTTTAGTCTTTAAAAAACTAAATCCACTATCAAGCTCCAATTGTTTCACACTTTCATAAAAACCTTCTTCATGTTCTGGGAAGCTCCAAATACTTATTCCTTGATCTAGGTAGGCACTCAAAATTCTAAAAAACAAAGGATGAACTAAAGAATCAAGGTCTATTTTATAGTTTTTTTTCCATTCTTTCCGCAGTTGTCCTGTCCGAGCAATTATTTGCTCCTGATACGATCCATGAAGCATCTTATCTACCCATTTTTTAGATTCGAATGCCCCATATTTATCAATCACAATTCGCTCAATTACTGATTCTTTTATTCTGCCAAGCGTGTAAAGTTTCCTAAAATCATTTAATTGAAGGGTGACTTTGTACCCAAATAAATCTGATGCCCTGAAAATAGCATCATAAAATTTTTGATCTTGAAAAGCATGAAGCGTATTATGATGCACAAAATCCTTTAGCGTCATTTGGCTAGGTAGGTAATGCTTAAGATCATGCAAAACCTGGTGTTGATTAAACATAAATTATACTAATTTGGATTATAAAAAATATCAAATGAAGAAAATGAAACTTATATGTTCCATGTCGAAAAACTAAGAAAAGAGCACTTAATAGGGTAATTTAAGCTGCTGAAAAAGCAAAAAAAGAGAATTTGTCCTTATGAAAACAATCCCTTGCGAGATACTATTGACTTTTTTTAAGAAATAAAATTTTTTGAAATTAATACTGTCTATTTTCTTGAAATAAATAGTATTTTCATCATCAAATTTTTCTTCTTTTTCTGAAGCAAAAAAATCATGATTTTCAATTTCTGATAGGATAGATATTTTAGAAACAATTTGTTTAGCAGGACTGCTTTTGAAGTTGTAAATTGTTTCTTTGAAATTGTGAGAATAGGAATGATTTAAAAAAACAGTTGAAAAAAAGAATAAAAGAGACACATATAGACCAGAAAAGGCAAATGTGTGTTTTTTTATTGATTCCAACCTTATTATTTTTAATATCATTAAAAACAAATTTAGAGAAATAACTTAGTGGAGAAAAAAAAATTATTTATTTAACGAGTTCAATTAATAAAAAATTTTAAAAGTTATATTTAAAAATAAAAAAATCATATTTTTAAATAAAAATTGATCTTGAATTGCTTTTTAATGGATTAATATTTTTCATATTATTAGAAAATAATCTTAATAATACTAGTTTTTTGAAATAACAAAACGTCAAAAAAATCAATTATTCTGCCGATTTTACTTCGGAAATATTAAAAAATTATTATAAAATTTAAT
This sequence comes from Leadbetterella sp., assembly GCA_036781325.1. Lineage (GTDB taxonomy): Bacteria > Bacteroidota > Bacteroidia > Cytophagales > Spirosomataceae > Leadbetterella. Next base: position 3,783 of record DAIQBE010000301.1, read on the forward strand.
TAATTCATTACTTATTTTCTTGTGCCCTACTTGGTTAATATGGTCATCGAGAAAAAAATAGTCTTTTTCATTTAAAATAAGACCTAGATTTAAAAAATGCAGGTTATTGAATTTATTTTGGTTTGCAAAAAGTTCAAAACTTTCTACTATTTTTTTGTCAGTTTCAAAGCCTCCAATATAGGTTATTACTATTTTTCCTTTATATTCTTTCTGAATTTCTTTAATAAAATAAAAAAAATCAGGTACATAGGAGGGATATTTTTTAGGGAATGCTTGTTGGTAATTCTTATTTGACCTTAAAAGCGGTAGTAAAGAATCTGTAATAAAATGTGAAATAGCAGTATTTAGATATTGGAAAAAATAATAATTTTTCAATTTGCTATTCGCTTTTTTTGCACCTAAAAAGTCTAGTTCATTTTTTTTCCCAAGCGTTTTGTTGGAAATGAAATATTGATTTTCTGGAGGATCTGTCTCATTAAATTGGATAACAATTAACTTTAACGAATCTTTTTCTATTCTTTTGAAACTTAAAAACTCTCTTGCAGTACCATATGAGGGTATTCCGGCATTAAGCGTATTAGTTTTGGTTTGTTCTTGAAAAAGAGAAGAAAATGTTTCGTTTTGATTTACTCCCCAACCAAACGTGTGGGAGTCTCCTAAAAACAGGACTTTCGGTTTTTTTAAGGCCTTTTCCTCATCTCTTAAGCCGGCAGAATTAGCGTGTATTTTGGTGTTAAATTCATGATAGTTAAAAAAAGAATTGCCAGGTTTTAGGGTATAAAATAATTCGGAGTCAAACTTTGAGCAGTTTTCTTCAAATTGAATCATCGGTCGATTATGAAGAGAAATTTGTTTTAAATGGTTTAGTAAGGACGTATTTCTTATGGATTCAAAGAAAATTTTTGGGCCATAATGAAATGAAAATAAATAGCAAACCTCAATTAAACTAAACATGCATATGAAAACCCACCATTTTAGTAAAAAAAGTTTAGCCAAAAAAAAGGCAAATAATACAATGGAAATAGTAATAAGGTAGTTTGAAAAATAAGTGTATAAGAAGTTGGAAATTCTTGGTCTTCCACTTATTAAAAATAAATCTGGACG
>DAIQBE010000302.1:0-4885 GCA_036781325.1 Leadbetterella sp.
ACAATTGGCCAGCACTACCTAAAGGTTATAAAATAGGACAACCAACTGGTATCGGAATTGATAAGGAGGATAACCTATTTGTTTTTCATAGAGCGGGGCGCTTGTGGTCCACTCCTTTTCCGGAGACTACTATTTCACAAAATACTGTACTTGAACTTGACAATAAATCGGGAAAAATCATCAATTCTTGGGGTGCAAATTATTTCATCATGCCTCACGGTTTGATGGTGGACAAACAGGACAATATATGGCTGACGGATGTAGCCCTTCATCAGGTGTTCAAGTTTAGCCATGATGGAAAATTACTCCTGAAATTAGGGGTTGCAAAGGTGCCGGGCAATGACTCCTCACATTTTAATCTGCCTACCGATGTAGCAATGGCAGATGATGGTACTTTCTACGTAAGTGATGGTTATGGCAATAGCAGAGTAGTTAAATTTTCTTCCACTGGAAAATACATCAAAGCATGGGGTACCTATGGTAAAAAGCCAGGGCAATTCATTATACCACATGGAATAGCCATTGATAAGAACAATATAATATATGTTGCAGATAGGCAAAACAACAGAGTACAATCATTTGATACATCTGGCAATTTTTTAAAGGAATTAAAAAACGATGTGCAAGTGCAACAGCTACCATCTATTGCTATCGATAAAGCAGACCATCTATTTGCGATTGACTATGATCCCACAAAAAAAATGGACAGTACGGCAAATGGTTCAACTTTTTTTGAATTTAGTCCCTCTCAAAATGTAAAAAATCACTTTGGAGCTACAGGTTCAGCTATGCGAACCACCTCTTGGTTCCACGATATAGCGATTGACAGTAAAGGCAATATTTACGTTGGTGACATTACAGGAATGAAGGTTTTAAAATTCAAGCCTAAAAAATCATTTTAAAAACAGGATGTAAGCTTAATATTTTATGCTGCCAGCAACATCTAAGGTTTCGTCGTGTCATCAGAAAATGCCATGAAAAATGGTGGCGACTAGCCTTTAACGAATGGGGTCAACTAGTCCTCTCGGCAGTTTTTCTCAGATTTCATTCCCCATTTTGGGTTTCCTCGCTTTATTCTCTTGTTACTTTTTGGATCTGGAATAGACCTTATTTGTTTCCAATCTTTTTGATTTTATTATTCTGCACCTTGACACCTTCCTGATGATGAAGAGCAAAATAATAATTTTCTAGCAATTAAAAATCTCTGAAAATTCCAAAAAAGAAACGCTTTTCAGCTAAGTGATTTAAAGAATAATTCATTTTAGCTGTAGTATCGTACCAAGTCACTACATCAAGGCCAAGCCCCCCCCCTTTTAACGGAATATTACTCAATTTTGAATTAGAAAATGCAGGGAAATAGTTTTTTACATATCCATAATCAAAAAATAAACTTGGATATAAAGCCACGGGAAGCGAATTAAATTGCCTAAGTTTAATTATTGAGCTTAGATTAAATACTTTTTTAAATGCTTGATATTTTAGAGCGTTTTTTAAAATGAACGTATGTTGTCCATCAATAACATATAAATCGAACCCCCTTACTAAATTATTGCCATATCCTAATCCATTAATTAATGGATAAAATTGTCTTTTGGGGGTGGAAAACTTAGCTCTTATACTTGATTCTAAATAAAATCTATTACTTAATTTCAAGTACTTAGCATAAAGCATAGACACATTTAATTGGTTGGTAGTTTCTTTACCATTTATTATAAAATTACTTATTTGGCCATAAAACAAATCTCCCGCAAGTGGATATTGTCTATTATCACGTTTGTCAAATTTATAATCATAGATGATAGAAAATACTTGCTGGAAAGTTTGTTTAGTTCCAAAGTAATTTGGGTTTAAAATTGAAATAGTATCTGCAATTTTTGATTGGGTGTATCCCAGATAAATAGAATGGAAATGGTATAAGGCATTCCGAAGGCGTATTTCAAAGAATGCTCCTTTTCGCTCTCTCATTCTATTATCGGTCTGAAAAAAGTCTAATTTATCATTCCAAGTTCTAAATGGCATGGTGCGTTGTGTAGAATAAAATGCACCGGTGTTTATTCCAATTCTTTTTCGCTTATCAATATAGGGTTTTGAATATGCCAATTCAAAATAAGGAATAAACCCACCGAAGGCCTTAAATTTTAATTGATCGTTGTTACCCGTTAAGTTAAAGTGTTTCCCATTTATTCCAAAAGTGATTCTTGTAATATCACGACCTCTATCGTACCACCATTCATTAATGTTTCTATCAGCTAAATATAAAATGGGCAAGGCTATAAGGTATAAGCGCTCTTTTACAACGATAGTTAAACTAAAATCTTTATTGTTTAATTCTTTAATAAAATCAACACTTAAAAAAAGATTTGTATTTACAATATTTTGTTTGGACCGTTCAACTACTTTTTCAAAATTCAAAACCGAGAGCGAATCTCCAGTTTTAAAGCTTATTTCCCTTAGTATTATGGCCGATTTTGTTCGAATATTGCCTGATACTGTAATGTTGGAAACTTTATAAAATTCCTGACAAAAAGTGCTTGACAAAAAACCAAGAAAGACTAAACTAAAGAAAAAAATACATTTTACTTTTCTATACATTCTATTCTCAAATACCAAAAAAATACAATATTACAGATAAATTTCCATTTTATTATTTCGATTTCTCTTTGACATAACATAAAATGGGTCTGTTATATAATGTACGTACTAACGAAAGCGATGAATAAAAATATCAAACTAAAACTAAAATTTTTGGATATTGTCAATAGAAAACTTTATTTTTTCGGCCGATTACTGCTGTTTTGCCTAACAAACCTGGGTGCCCTATCCACAGAAAGATAAAATCTACTGATTATTTAAGCAAGTGAAAAAGATCGGAAATTACACCTTAAAAAGAAAAAAAAGATAGGAAAGACAATCTATTAGGTATATTTTTTCTATTTATTTGGTATTCATAGCGAATTATAAACCTGCCAAAAGCAATTTGGTTACCAGCATAGATCTATACGATTCGCAATTACATTTATCTAATTAAAATCTATTTATTCAAAAAACATTCATGGGTTTTTGTATTTTTGCAAAAGTTTAAAATTAACATCGGTAATTAATGAATTATTCGCTTTCACAAATCCCTGAGCGTGAAGCTCAACCAAGGAATGCTGGACTTACTATGGTAATGGACAAGGGCCTAAGCATTCGTGAAACAGAAGACATGCTGAGTACGTCTGCTAATTATATTGATATTGTTAAACTTGGCTGGGCCACTTCTTTTGTGACCCCAAATGTGGAAGAAAAAATTGCTATTTACAAATCCGCAAATATTCCAGTTTATTTTGGAGGAACTCTCTTTGAAGCTTTTGTAGTACGAAATCAGTTTGAAGATTATATGAGAGTTCTCGATAAATTTGGTCTTGAAATGGCTGAAGTTTCAGATGGTTCCATAACGCTACCTCACGATGAAAAGTGCGGATATATTAAGCAATTGGCTGCCAGAGGCAAAGTGCTTTCTGAAGTTGGCTCAAAAGACGCCGAAAAGATTTTCGCTCCTTATAAATGGATAGAAATGATGAAAGCGGAGTTAGAAGCTGGGGCATGGAAAGTAATTGGTGAGGCCAGAGAAGGAGGAAACATAGGTTTGTACAGGAGTTCAGGTGAAGTGCGCCAAGGCCTAGTTGATGAAATAATACATGCAATTTCTGCCGAAAATATTATTTGGGAAGCTCCTCAAAAATCGCAGCAAGTGTATTTTGTAAAATTGGTGGGTACCAACGTAAATCTCGGAAATATAGCACCAAACGAAATAATACCTTTAGAAACTATCCGTTTAGGACTTAGAGGCGATACTTTTTCTACTTTTCTTACAGATGAAGTGAAACAAAAATACAAATTAGGAAGATATTACCAAGACGATAGAATAAGACAAGACGATTAGAATTATATGGAATTAATACATTTTCTGTTAGATTTTTTAAAAGACCCACTCAGTACTTTACAAGGTTTTTTAGCCGAATACGATAAACTTACCTACGCAATCTTGTTTTTGGTAATATTTGTGGAAACTGGTTTTATTGTAATGCCTCTTTTGCCTGGTGACTCTTTATTATTTGCAGTGGGTTTACTAGCCTCCACTACTGGAAAACTAGACATCGGCATCGTAATACCCTTATTAATATTTGCCGCATTATTAGGCGACAACGTCAACTATTTTGTTGGCAAAAAATTTAGTGAATTCATAAAATCTAGAGAAAAGATATTGTTTTTAAAACGCGAATATATCACCCAGACAGAAACATTTTATGAAAAACATGGAGGTAAAGCGGTTATATTAGCGCGATTTATGCCTATTATTCGAACAATAGCACCTTTTGTAGCAGGAGCGGGCAGTATGACCTACAGCAAATATATTCTTTATTGTATAGTTGGTGCGGTTTTATGGGTAAACAGCATTACCCTAATTGGTTACTTTTTAGGAAATAATGAATGGGTGAAAGCTAATTTTGAAAAAGTGGTATTGGGTATAGTTGTGGTTTCTATAATGCCTATGATTTGGGGAATAATTAAAATGAAATTTTTCAATAAACAAACTGCATGAGAAATTTTGGTTTAATAGGTTTTCCATTAACGCATTCATTTTCAAAGAAATATTTTACAGACAAATTCAAAGATTTGGGCATATCTTCTGATAACACCTATCATCTTTGGGAGATTGAGCAAATAGAAATGCTCGAAAAAATTGTTGCTGAAACCGAAAATTTAGTCGGTATTAATGTCACAATTCCACACAAACAAAATGTGATGCCATTCTTGAATGAGATAGACCCTGCTGCTCAAAGAATAGGTGCTGTGAATGTGATAAAAGTTTTACCCAATAAAAAGTTAAAAGGCTATAATT
>DAIQBE010000303.1:0-4872 GCA_036781325.1 Leadbetterella sp.
ACGCATTTTCTAAGCCTACATTAAAAGTATTAGATGATGGTAGAATTGTATTAGGAGCAACAAGGTCAATAGGAATTGAGCGTTTTTCTGGTTTGGATTTTTACATTGCAGTGCTAACTCCTCGATACATTATGGGAGAAAACGTATGGTGGAGGTCTGGAAGATTATATGAGTGACATTATAGTTTGTTCAGATGGTGGATTATTGATGGTTGGTTCTACTTTTTCATCGTCTAGAGATATTTCTGGGGCTGGTAATGGATTTTTAGATATGTTTTTTGTTAAAGCCGATCCCTCTGGAAAAGAATTATGGAAAAAGGGAATTGGCGGGACTGGACTAGATTTGGTTTCTTCTATTTTAGAAATTGGAACTACCAAAGAGTACTTTATGGTTGGAGAGAGTAGTTCAAATAATGGGGCAATTGGGCTAGGAGCGGGTGAGAAAGATGGAGTTATAGTAAGGATTGATAACTCAGGTAATGTTTTAGCTTTGAAGCAATTTGGTGGAGCAAATAATGATGGATTTTATCATATTTCAAGGGGTAAAGATAATTTATTTTATTGCGTAGGAACAAGTGAGTCTCCCCAAGGCAATGTTAAAACTAAAGGGCCTAAAACAGATGTTTGGATGATGGTTTTAGAGGAAAAAAGCCTAACTGGACAGTATCATAAACTTTTTGGAGGAGCAGATATAGACTTGGCAAGACATGTTACTTTTACTACCAAAGGAGAACTTTTTTTGAGCGCTAGCTCACGCTCTTCGGATTCAGATTTAAATACAAATAGAGGACAGAGCGATTTTTGGTTAGTTTATTTAGCCTTACCTCCCCCAATTTTATTTGGTAGATTTGATGCATTTCTCAATGAAACTCAAGATATTGAATTATTGTGGATAACTACATATGAAAATAATGCACAGTTAATCACTTTAGAGAAAAGCTCTGATAATAAGACATTTTTTAAATTGAACGAAGAAAATGCTCTTGGAATTTCAAATGATACTAGATCCTATAAGTTTATTGACAAAAATCCATTTCTTGGAAGAAATTTTTATAGGATTTTGTATTCAGATAAGTCTGGAAAGAGTTATTCTGGTCCGATTGCAAATTTCACCTTTGTTCCCTTGGCTATAGAACCCTTAGAAATTGGAATAAAAGCTTATCCAAATCCGGCAACTGATTATCTTTTTATCGAAAGCGATGTTGCTTTAAATAACATTTCTATTTTGAACTTAAATGGAAGAAAAATCAGAACTTCAACTGAATATATACTAATGGGAAAAACAAAAATTTCCATTTTAGAAAAATTACCTAGCGGTGTATATTTTATTATTGTTGAAACCAATGTATCAAAGCACACAAAAAAAATAGTTATCCGTTAAAATTAATTTTGGCATTTTAAATATTTTTTTTCGGTTTTATTCCCTTTTTAACAGCTGATTTTTTAAAGAATTGTGAAATTTATTTTTACTTATTATTTGTATTGTTAAATTTGAAAATGGAAAAAGTAATTAAATGGGGGATATTAGGTGCTGGAAGAATTGCAGAAAAATTTGCATCAGATTTAAATAAAACAAGTAATTGCGTTTTGGTTGCCGTAGCCAGCACTTCTCTTGAAAGAGCGGAAGATTTTTATAGTAGACACGGAGCTCAATTTTTTTTTGGAAATTATGAAGAATTATTTAGTGTAGAATTAGACGTTATTTATATAGCTACACCTCATAACTTTCATGCGCAACATACCTTACTATGTTTAAAAAACAAGGTAGGGGTTTTATGTGAAAAACCATTTGCAATGAATGAAATGGAAGTAACTGAAATGATTGCATTAGCTAAAAAAAATGGGACTTTTTTGATGGAAGCATTTTGGACAAGGTTTTTACCTACCACCATTAAGACTTTGCAATTAATAAATGCTGGAGCAATAGGGAATATTATTACGTTACAGGCTGATTTTGGTTTTTTAGCTACATTTGATCCCGAAGGCAGAGCTTTTAACCCAATGTTGGGTGGAGGTGCATATTTGGATATTGGTATTTATCCAACTTTTTTATCTTTGTTACTTCTTGGCTATCCTTCTAGTATTAAAGCATCCAGCGTCTTTGCTTCAACAGGTGTGGATTTAACCACTTCCTTTATTTATAGGTACGACAATGAAAGTACTGCAGTATTAAATTGTACTTTCGGCGGAAATACCAATTGTGAAGCCCAAATCTATGGTGATAAAGGTAAAATAATTATAAATAGCCGATTCCATGAAGCAAATAGTATCACCCTAATTCTAAACTCAGGAGAAATAGAAAAATTCGATTATCCAAGAGACACCTTTGGCTATAATTTTGAAATTGAGGAAGTAAACTCATGTTTAAGGGAGGGTAAAACAGAGAGTGATATATTGCCACTTTCCTTCAGTAAAAAACTTATTCATCTTTTAGACAAAACTAGGGAACAGGCAAAAATTATTTATTAAAGTATTATTTTATCAAGAAAGCAACATTGGTGTTTTCCCAATTTAAATCAAAATTTATTCCTTTCGAAGTTGCTGTTAAGTTTATTGTTAACTGTTCGGTTGGTAATTTTTTAACCACTGAAATTACTTTAAATCTTATATAGTCTTTATCTGAGTCATAATTTGTACCCCATTGCCCTATTTCTTTATTAAGAATTATAGTCCATTCATTTTTGTTTGGAATAGTCCACAATGAATAATCTCCAGCTTTCACTTTTTGGTTTGCAAATGTACAAGATTTTGAAACATGTAAAACAGTAGCTTCATTGGCACCGGTTCGCCAGACGGTATTGAATGGGGCCAAATCTCCAAAAATTTTCCTTTTGTTCATTAATGGTCTACAGTAACCAATTTTGATAGTTAAATCTCCTTTTGAAGCCTCAATTTGTTCAAATGGACTATTCCTTTTAGTCCAACTTCTAATGCTAAAAAGTGCCACTATCAAAATGAAAATTACGACAAAAAAGACATTTATTATTCTTTTCATTTTCTTAAAGTTTGAATGATTTTGATCCCGAATCATACAGTGTTAACAACTTAATATTTTTTTCTTTTGCTTCTATTTTTAACTTGTCAATAATCCATTTTTTATTGGAGCCATCTAAAACTAGGATTCCATTGAAATCTTGTAAAAGTTCTAAATCTCTTAAGGCATTATTTGAACATAACAAATAATCTAAATCGTTAGGTATTGTTTTACTTGGTTTAGAAATAAGCCAATGTATATTTAAATTGGAATTGGGTATTAATAAGAAGGAATTATTTTGTATTGACTTAGTACTATAATTTTTTACGCCAGCATGGTCATGATAGTTTTTTAAATGATATTGATAGATCATAGAATTATTTAATAAAGTATCAGATGATATAAATAAAGCATTTCTTCCTTGAAGGACCGTGACACCAAAACCACTAGGAATAAAATGAAAGGTCAATTCTTTTTCTTTATTTTGATTATTTATTTTATTGATTTTGGTAAAACTCAATATTATAACCACCAAAGTGATAAGTTTTAAATATTTAACTTCTTTCTTTGAAAAAAAGGCAAAACTTAAAAAGACCAGTATTTGTAACAAAATTAGGGTTAAAAAGCTTATTTCTATACTTCTAGTTACCGAAAAGGGTAATAATTGTATTATTTCTACAAATTTATTTAAGGCTATTATGCTTAGTTTAAAAAGTAATGCAATCAATGGTCCAAAAATAGGAATTGAATTTACCAGCAATAAAAGCAAACCTAAAGGCAAAATGCCAAAAGAAATTGCAGCTACTCCTGGATTTGCAATTAGAAAATGGTTAGGAAACTGGTGAAAATAATAGATAGATAATGGGAAAGTAAATAACTGAGCAGCAAATGAAACGGCAGTAACCTCCCAAAGCCATCTAATTACAATATTTTGAATTTCGAATATTTTTTTTAAAGGCGGATATACAATTAATATTCCTAGAACGGCCAAATATGATAATTGAAAGCCTACATCGTAAAACCAATTCGGATTAATTATAAGTAGTAGTAATGCAGAAAGACCTAAAGTGTTAATCGGATTGTAGTCGCGGTTTAATGCTGAACCAATTTGGAATAAGGTAAACATCAAAGTGGCTCTACAAACGCTAGGGCTTAAGCCTGAATATAAAGCATATAACCACAAAACAGCAATCACTAAAACATGAAAATAAACTCTTTTTTTGTCCATAAATAGTCCAAAAATCAGTCCAATAATCCAAAATAATATCCCTACATGCATCCCAGAAACTGCTAATACATGAATGGCACCTGCATCTGTATAAGCTTGTCGTAAATCATAGTCAAGTTCTGACTTCATTCCAGCTACCAAGGCGTCTGCCACTCCAATTTGTTTTTGGTTATCTAAGGCACTTTTAAACACATAATGCGTATATAAATTAAGTCGATTCGCAAAAGCAAATAACGGTTTGAAATTTTGTTTCCCAGTATAGATGAAATCATCAGTTTTTAGAAATTGGTGTGTGTAAATATTTTTCCTTGCTTGAAATTTCTTGTAATTGAATTCTAATGGATTTTTAGGGGGTTCAATTGGTCTTGGGGCCCCTTTAATTAAATAAATTTGACCAAATTCTGGGTAGATATTTGTGCTTTTGTTAAAATATAGTAGAGTTTGTCCTTTGGATTTTAACCATTTCCCATCCTTTTTTGATGCTAAAATTTCAGCTATGCATTTGTAAGTCTTTGGTTTTGTTTCAGTTTGCGAATTGATGTTTACTAAATATGCTTCTATATTTTTTTGATTTAGAATGTGATTTGGATCTTCGTTTTGTTTATTTATTTTTTGTACAAGAAAGCCAATCAAAAAAAACAGAATGGAAACGAAATGTCTAATTAATTTAT
>DAIQBE010000304.1:0-4872 GCA_036781325.1 Leadbetterella sp.
AATTGGCAAAAGAAATAGACCCAAAAACGTATACGTCGGATTTTGGGACATTAACTTTTTAAATAGATTAAAATCCAATTTTTTATGAATTTATTACCTAGGTAATTATCTATTTCGCAAACGATTGCATAAATATTAAAATTGCTAAATGAAATTTTGACATTTATTATAACTATTTTTATAAAATTCTATAATTTTTTAATTAACTCTTAAATTTATTCTTATGAAAGAAAAGCAACAATTGCTAAATATTCTTAGACAATTGCTTAAAAAAAAGTCTCCCATTTTTTTTATTTGTCTATTTTTACTAAGTAGTTTTCCGTTTACAACATTCTCTAAATCTCCCAGATTTTTTAATGTTTTACAAGTTATTAAAGGGCAAGTCAATGATGAAAAAGGAGATGCATTGCCTGGGGTAAGTGTAAGTGTAAAAGGTACTTCTAAAGGTACTACGAGTGATGCAAGCGGCAATTTTAGTATTGATGCCAACAAGGGAGATATACTCGTTTTCTCCTCTATTGGTTTTCAGAAAAAAGAATTCAAAATTGCCAATGAAAGTGTTTTAACTATTAGTTTAGTAACAGATGATCAAATGTTGTCAGAGGTAGTAGTTACTGGTTATGGTAATCAAAAGAAAGCAGAGTTTGTGGGTTCTTCAACAGCAATTAAGTCTGCAACTATACAGGAAATGCCTGTTACAAGTGTTGAAAGTGCCATGCAAGGAAGAATGACAGGAGTTCAAGTTCAGCAAAGTTCAGGGCAACCAGGTGCAGGTGTTTCTATTCGCGTACGTGGTGTTACTTCAATAGCTGGTGGAAATGAGCCTTTGTTTGTGATTGATGGGGTGCCACAATATAATAGTGATAACCGTGCTTTGAATGGTTTATCTTCTTTTAATGCAAGTGATATAGAAAGTATTGAAGTACTTAAAGATGCCTCTGCTACAGCTATTTATGGTTCAAGAGGGGCAAATGGTGTGGTCCAAATCACAACAAAAAGTGGCAAAGCAGGTCAAAACAGAATTACATATGATGCAAGTTTTACTAACCAAACTATTCAAAGAAAATTAGATTTAATGAATGGGGATCAATTTTTAGATTTTGTAAAAAAATATTATGCTAATTCAAATATAGCCTTACCGGCAGAAGTAACTAATTCTGGCAACGCAAATACAAACTGGCAAGATCAAGTAACCAGAAGTGCTTTACAGCAAAATCATACCTTGAGTTTTTCAGGAGGAAGTGATAAAACACAATTTTATGTATCTGGAAACTACCTTACTCAGCCAGGTATTATTTTGGCTACTAACTTTTTTAGAGGGTCCATTCGATTTAATTTAAATACTCAGTTAAATAAAAGAGTAAGTCTAAGAACCTATATGACAGCCGCCAGAACACAATCAAACGGTTTTTCTCCTTCTGATAATTCACCAACTAGGTTTAACGGTAAAAACGGGGTAGGAGCTATGGTTTTAGCTTCTCCAACTATAGCTCCTTATAATGCTGACGGCACGTATGGAAATCCACGTCCTTTTTCTTTTAGTGCAATTGATATTGAAAATCCTTTGGCATTTACAAAAGAATCTTTAGATAGAAATACAGTAACTAGATTTCAAGGAGGCATGGATTTTAGTGTAAAAATAATAGAAGGATTAACTAACACGGCTCGATTCGCCTCAGATAATTTTACTTCCAGAGCGGATTTGTATTTCCCAATTGTTTTAGCACAATTAAGTTCTGGAGTAGGTATTGGGCAATTGGCTACTATAAATTCTTTAAATGTAGTGGGGGAAGATTTTTTAGAATATAAGAAGAAACTTGGGGCTATTGATTTTGAAGGAGTTGTAGGAGGATCTATTCAAACATCTCAACAAGACATTATTCAACTTCTAGGTTCTAAATATATAAATGATGATTTAAAAAACTATAATTTTTCAGCAGCTGGAAGTGTATCAAAACCAGTAACTGATATTGTAAAGAATAATCTAGTTTCAGTTTTCAGTAGATTGCGTTTAAACTATAAAGACCGTTATTTGTTTTCAGCTAGTATTCGTAAAGATGGCTCTTCAGTATTTAGTAAAAATAATAAATATGGAGTGTTCCCTTCAGTTGGACTAGCTTGGAGGGTGTCAGAGGAATCATTTATTAAAGATATTACTGCTATTTCTAACCTAAAAATTCGGAGTAGTTGGGGCCAATCAGGCAATACAGCAATACAGCCTTATCAGTCTTTATTGGTCGGAAATATAATTAATACAGCCCAAGGAGCAGGTTCTGGATTGGCAGTGGGTCTTGCACCAACTTTACCTAACGATAACTTAACATGGGAAACCACTACACAAACAAATTTAGGATTAGATTTTGGGTTTATTAATGACAAATATCGTGGGTCATTTGATTATTATATCAAAAATACAACCTCATTACTTGCTACTGTTCAGTTAGCACCTTCTACTGGATATAATACCATTATTGATAACGTTGGAGGTGTACAAAATAAAGGTTTTGAATTTGAAGTTAGCACAGACATTTTAGACAGTAAAAACTTCAGATGGACAATAGAAGCCAATTTGTCAATCAATAAAAATAAAGTAGTAGCCACCAAAAATAATTTACCATTTACTTCGGGCAATTCTAGAGTAACACCTGGAGATCCACTTTCTGCATTTTATGGTCCTAAAACTCTGGGTATAGATGCGAAAGGAGAATTAACATTTGAGGATTTAAATGGAGATAACATTATTGATGGCAGAGATAATCAATTGATAGGTAGCCCTTATCCAACTTCAATAATTGGTTTGACAAATAGCTTAAGGTATAAACAATTTAATTTTATTATGACTTGGTCAAGCGTACAAGGAAATATTATTGATAACCAATTATTATTTAACTCTGCAACTCCCAATCCTGCATACAATAGAATAGCGGATATCTATAGATATTATCCAAACCCCAAAGTATCTGATATACATAGAAGATCCGAAATATTTTTAGAGGATGGCTCTTATGTACGTTTACGTAATATTAGATTGGATTATAAGCTACCAATAGGCAATAGTAAAACTATTAAAGCTGCAAATGTTTATTTGTCGGGCCAAAATCTTTTAACCTTTTCTAAATACAAAGGATATGACCCAGAGGTAAATGCATTTAGCGGGAACTCTTTACAGCAAGGAGTTGATAATGGTGCATATCCAGGCGTTAAATCAGTCACTCTGGGTTTATCAATAAGTTTTTAATTTTAAAAGATATATAAAGAAATGAAAAATATTAAATTACTTTCGATTGTTTCAATAGTTCTACTTGCATTTACATCAAGTTGCGAAAAATTATTAGAAGAAATACCTCCGGCAAAATATCAAATAGCAACACTAAATAAGCCTTTGCTCGATGCATTTGTTATAGGTGCTTATGAACCGCTTTCTAGGTCTAGAGGCAGGTTATGGGAATCTACATTGACGCGTGATGTGGAGGGATGTGCGGAATATTGTCAATTGCCTGTTGGTGGAGGTACCAATTATATGAACTATAACTTCGAACCCCAAAGAGGAGACAATACTGCCCGTTGGACTACATTTTATGAAGCTATTGGTAAAGCAAACCTAATAATTAAGACGATTGAAACAGATCAAACTTTAGCAGAAAACGTCAAAGCACCTTTTAAAGCCGAGGCTCTTTTTGTTAGATCACTTTGTTATTGGTGGCTAACCCGAATGTTTGGTTCAGTTCCGATGCGTTTAACTCCTATTGAAAATTCTAACGACACTGCTTTAGCTTTATCAGACCAAAAAACCATTATTGATCAACTTTTGAAAGATTTAGCATTTTGTGAAACAAATCTACCCTTAAAAGTTACCGAATCAAATACGGGAAGAGCAACTCAAGGGGCAGCTAAAATGATGCTAGCAGAAATTTACCTTTGGAATAAAGATTATTCAAATGCACGTACGAAATCCAAAGAAGTAATTGACAATAAAGCAAAATACGGGTATGAGTTAGTAAAAACTTTGGAAACGCTTTACTCTGCCTCAACACCTACAAACTCAGAAGAAATATTTGCCATAAAATTTTCTCAGCAAAAAGCCCTAGGTTCATTTTTGCCAACCTATGCTTTCGAAGGTAGGGCATTACAAGCAGGTTTGGCTGCACGTGGTATTTCTGCACTAATGGTAAGAAACGCCCCTCTTATTAGAGATTGGGATAGAAAAGATTTAAGAAGAACATGGAATTTAATTGACACCATTAGCATAGCAGGGGTTAAAATTAGAGCGAATTTGATTCCTAATTCTTCTTTTATGTTTGGTAAATATCGCGATGGAGCCGCACCAGAAGAAACTGCTTCTGGGAATGATTTTTACCTATATCGCTTTGCTGAAGCCTTATTGATTTTTGCAGAATGCGAAAATCAGCTAAATGGACCATCTGCCGCTGCTTACGACGCTGTTAATCAAGTACGTAGAAGAGGATATGGATTTGATATTACTAGAGCAAATACTATTTCAGATTTTCCAATTGGATTATCAAAAGAAAAATTTGATGATTTGATTTTTCAGGAGCGTGGCTATGAGTTTATATATGAGTGTAAAAGATGGTGGGATATGATACGAACTGGAAGAGCAGATGCTTTGGCAAAGGCTGCTGGAAAAACACCAACCGGTGGTAGTATATCTCGATTTACATTTTTTATTCCTGATATAGAGCTAACAAATAATCCTTTGATTAAATAATAAGAATAAATATAATTTTTATGGTTCTCTGACTAACAATGGAGAAACATATTCATTGAAGCTGTTTAAACTTTTGATTTTAATAGAAAAAAATTAGTTTAAACAGCTTCATTATAAATGGCTAATATGATTAAATTTCTGGTTCA
>DAIQBE010000305.1:0-4871 GCA_036781325.1 Leadbetterella sp.
AATTATGGAGACTTGTTCCTAGGAAAACAAACAGTTCTTTGTAAGGATACACCAGCATTTATAGCCAATAGGTTGGGGATTTACGCCATGGTGCAGACTATCAGAGCAGCCCAAGAATTTGGCCTTACAGTAGAAGAAGTAGATAAACTTACAGGAGCCGTAGTAGGAAGACCCAAATCTGGAACATTTAGACTCAGTGACGTAGTTGGTTTAGATACTACCATAAATGTTTGTAATAACTTATCTGCCACACTCACTAATGATGAATCTTCTTCTGCGTTTTCATTGCCAGATGTAATGAAAAAGTTGCAAGAAAACAATTGGCTGGGAGACAAAACTGGGCAAGGGTTCTACAAAAAATCTAAAGACGAAAAAGGTAAGACGGTTATACTAGCATTGGATTTAAAAACTTTTGAGTATAAACCTAGCCAAAAAGCCAAGTTTGCTACTTTGGAAAGCACAAAGAGCATAGACAACCTAGCTAGTAGATTTGGAGTTCTATTAAAAGGAACCGACAATGCTGCAGCTTTTTATAGAAAAACCTTTGCTGATGGTTTTAGATATGCTACATTTAGAATACCTGAAATTGCCGATGAATTATTCAGAATTGATGATGCAATTTGTGCGGGTTTTGGTTGGCAAATGGGGCTTTTTGCTACTGCCGATGCAGTTGGAGTTCAAGCATTTGTAGACATGATGGAAAGCATAGGTCAAAAACCAGCTCAATGGGTATATGATATGCTTGCAAGTGGATGTGAGTCGTTTTACAAAATTGAAAATGGCAAAAAAATGTACTATGATTTGCCAAGCAAAAGTTATAAGGTGATTCCCGGAACTGAGTCGTTTATTATTTTAGATAATATTAGGAAAACAAATGTTGTTTGGAAAAATGCAGGTTCTTCTATTTTCGATTTAGGGGATGGAATTGCAGGTGTAGAGTTTCATTCAAAAATGAATACGTTTGGAGCAGAAGTTATAGAAGGATTAAACAGAGCATATGCTGTAGCTGAAAAAGACTTTAGAGGTCTGGTAATTGGAAATGATAGTAACGAGGCGTTTTCGGCTGGAGCTAATTTAGCCATGTTATTTATGTTTGCTGTTGAACAAGAATACGATGAAATAGATTTAATGATCGCACAGTTTCAAGAAACTATGATGCGTGCTAGATATTCAACTATTCCAGTTATTACCGCTGCACATTCGCTTGCACTAGGAGGTGGATGTGAAATAAACCTTCATGCGGATAAGGTGGTAACTTCTGCTGAAACCTACATGGGCTTAGTAGAATTAGGGGTTGGTTTGATTCCAGCTGGCGGAGGTACAAAGGAAATGGCACTAAGAGCCTCAGACATGTATCAGCCTGGGGATGCCGAATTAAACATTTTGCAAGCCTCTTTTATGAATATTGCTCAGGCCAAAGTCTCCACTTCCGCTCAAGAGGCCTTTGATATGAATTATTTGAAAGCTGGTAGAGACCAGATTGTATTAAACAGAAGCAGATTGATAGCCGAAGCGAAGCAATCTGCCATAGAAATGGCTGAAAATGGATATACTATGCCTACGAGAAGAACAGATGTAAAAGTGCAAGGAAAAACTGGAATAGCGTTGTTTAAAGCTGGAATAAAGTCTATGAGAATGGCTAATTACATTACCGATCATGATGTAACAATTGCTGAAAAACTTGCATATGTAATTTGTGGTGGAGATTTAAGTTATCCTCAATTGGTAAGTGAAAAGTATCTTTTAGAATTGGAGAGAGAGGCATTTTTATCCTTATGTGGCGAGCGCAAAACTATGGAACGTATGCAAGGATTATTAAGTGGAGGAAAACCACCTAGAAACTAAGAATTAGATAAAATTAAAAGTTTTAAAAATAAAGAATTACAAAATTATGGAAGCGTATATAATAGATGGATATAGGTCGCCAGTAGGAAAAGCTCCAAAAGGAGTTTTTAGATTTACTCGACCAGACGATTTAGCGGCCGATGTTATTAAATTTTTGTTAGCCAAAGTGCCAGGTTTAGACCCTTCAAGAGTGGATGACCTTATAGTAGGTAATTCTGTGCCTGAGGCAGAACAAGGTATGCAAATGGCTAGGTACATTTCGCTTTTGGCATTAGGTAAATCTGTGCCAGGTGTTACCATTAATAGGTATTGTGGTTCAGGTGTAGAAGCAATAGCAATGGCTGTTGGAAAAATTTCTGCAGGAATGGCGGATTGTATAATTGCTGGTGGTACAGAATCTATGTCGATGGTGCCAACTACAGGTTTTAAAACTGCATTAAATTATGGAATTGCATCTGAACATCCTGACTACTATGTAGGTATGGGTTTAACTGCCGAGCAAGTGGCTCAGAAATATAAAATTGGAAGAGAAGAACAAGATCTGTTTTCTTTTCAATCGCACCAAAAAGCCCTTGCTGCTCAAGAAGCGGGTTATTTTGATAGTGGCATTGTACCTATTACTGTAAAGGAAACGTATTATGATGCAAATGTTGGAAAGAAGAAAACTAGAGAATATGTGGTAAGTAAAGACGAGGGTCCTAGAGCAGATACGAGCGTAGAGGCCTTAGGAAGATTAAAGGCAGTTTTTGCGGCTGGAGGCAGTGTTACTGCTGGAAACTCTTCTCAAACTTCGGATGGAGCAGGTTTTGTATTAGTGATGTCTGATAGATTAGTGAAAGAGCTTAATCTAGAACCAATAGCAAGAATGTCTGCCTATGCTGTGGCTGGTTGTGAGCCAAGTTTAATGGGCATTGGGCCCGTTTTTGCGGTGCCATTGGCTTTAAAACAAGCTGGCTTGAAACTCCAAGATATAGACCAAATAGAATTAAACGAGGCTTTTGCTGCACAGGCTTTGGCTGTAGTTAAAGAATTGGAAATTGACCCTTCAAAATTAAATCCAAATGGAGGAGCGATAGCATTAGGTCATGCTTTGGGTTCAACTGGAGCTAGACTTTCAGTTCAATTGTTTAATGAAATGCGAAGAAGAAATCAAAAATTTGGAATGGTTACAGCCTGTGTTGGAGGTGGGCAAGGAGTAGCTGGAATTTATGAATTGCTGAAGTAATAGTTTTTAAAGTTTTATAAAAAAGCCAATTCTGAATTTAAGAGTTGGCTTTTTTGTGTTTAAGCAATTGCATTATTTTCTAAAAATTCTTCCCAATCTTCTGCCATTCTTCCTTTTAGTACTCTTGGAAATTTATGTTGGCCACCTTCTTTCCCATTTTTTTTCATCCAAGCTAAAAAAACTTTGCTCGGAAGTACTTTCACAAAAACATTTTTAAGGGCATGTTCCCTTTCTGTGGCGTAGTCGTCGTTTAGGTGTTTAATAACTTTATCTATTTGCTCGGCAAGTTCTATTTCGTTTACCTCTTGATCGCAACCAATATACCATTGATGTGCAAAAAGTGGAGCATGTTTTTTGCCGATTACCGTAAACTCTTTAATTTTTAGATTCATTTCTTTTGAAACTCTTACCATCGCTGTGTTCATGTTTTCAACGGATAGGTGTTCTCCGCACAAACTCATAAAATGCTTAGTTCTGCCCGTTATTACTATTTCAGCGTTTTTTTTGTTTGTAAATTTTATGGTATCACCTATTAAGTATCGCCATGCACCTGAGCAAGTTGACATTAAAAGAGCATATTCTTGATTTTCAACTACGTCGTTTATCATTATTGCAAACGGATTCTCTTTTAAATTGCCTTCTTCATCAAAATTTTTATCTGTAAAGGGGATAAACTCGTAAAAAATCCCATTATTTAATACCATTTGAAGTCCTTTATCTGGTCTAGATTGGTAGGCAATAAAGCCTTCGGACGCTAAATAAGTTTCAAGAAAAAAAAACGGTTTTTCGGGATCCAAAAGTTTTTTAAAACCTTCTTTATAAGGGTCTATTGAAACTCCTCCCCAACCAAAAGCAACTAAGTTTGGCCAAATTTCGTGAATGTTGTCTACTTTATGTTTAGCAATAATTCTTTCAAATAAAATTTGAATCCAGGCGGGTACACCAGCCACAAATGCAACGTCCCATTCTTTAGCTTTTTCTGTAATTTGAGACAATTTCTTCTCCCAATTTTTTTCTTGACTAATTTCTTTTCCAGGCTTAAAAAATTTTTCAAACCAAAATGGCATTTTCCCTACAGTAATGCCACTTAAATCGCCCTCAAAATGGTCATCAATAGAATTTAGACGGGTACTTCCCCCTAACAGAAGGTACCCTTTTTCGAAGGTTTCGCTGGGTAGTTGATTAAAATGGCCTAGGGTTATAATTTGTGCAATACTAGCTTTATGGATAGATTTTATCATCTCCTTTGTAATAGGAATAGCTTTAGAAGTCGCTTCAGAAGTACCAGAACTTAGTGCAAAATACTTGACTTTTCCTGGCCACGTTACATTTTTTTCACCTGCTCTTGCTTTATACCACCATTCATTATAAATTTTGTTGTAATCATGAATTGGGACAAGGCTTTTGAATATTTCATAAAGTTTTTCTTTTTTAGTAAATCTACGATATGACAGTATTTCTTCAAAACCATAATGTGCCCCAAATGCTGTTTTTTTAGCTTTCTTTAAAAGTTTAGCTAAAGTTCTTCTTTGAAATTTGTTTGGTTTTATCTCCCTTAAATTCTTAATATTTGCTGTAATAGCAATACTTTTTTTAATAACTGAACCTAAAAGTGCCATGCTATTTTACTTAAAATTTAACAAATTTAAGAGCCAAAAAAAAAATAGACCCGTTTTCATTATTAAGTTATTGTTAGGATAAAATAGAGGAATTAGGATTTGGTCTCCAAAATAATAACTATTCCCTAACATTTAAACAATTTTAAGGTCGTTAAGGCCCATAAAAATAAAATTCTTTCAAC
>DAIQBE010000306.1:0-4864 GCA_036781325.1 Leadbetterella sp.
AAATGTTAGGGAAAAAGGCGGTAGTTCATGCCTAACCAAAATATTAATAAAATTAATCCTATTAAAGTAGCTCATTCAAAACATACAGTTGTTTTAAAATAAGCTCTTTAAGAGATAAAGAATGTATAAAAATTGAAAACCAAAACACAATCAATACCCTAGAAATTTATATATTTACTTTTGCAAAAAAGGGTTATTTATTATTTCCCTATCATCAAAGATTCTCGTCTTCTCATTTTTCCTGCAGGTATTCCAAACATCATTTTAAATCTACGGCAGAAATATGCAGTGTCTTTATAGCCAACTTCTGAACCAATAGCTCTTATACTTTTTTTGGAAGTACGAAGCAATGTTACAGCTTCTTCCATTCTTTGATATTCAATATAATCCTGGGGATTAATTCCAGTTAGCATTTTAAAATATTGACCTACATAGTCTTCAGAAACATTGGCTACATTAGCAAGTTGTTTATTAGATAGGTCACCGTTAATATTATTTTTTATGTAGGTAAAAATGTCAATTAAACGAGGATCTTTAAAATAGGTACTGTTTGTTGCCAATTGTTCAACAAACATTCTATTTCTTAATATATATCTAATAATTTCGATTACCGCTTCTTCCGTTTTGTTTGCAATTACCCTGCCCCTTCCAGCTTCATCGGTAAAATCTTCAATCAAAATTTCTTTAATTAGCTGAGCTAATTTTGTGTTTTTGTAAATAAAAAAAGGAGGAATATCTAAAGAAGTAAAGAAATTTACTGAATCAAAAACTTTTGCCTCAAATGCTATTAATCCAAATGAATTTTTTACGATTCCAATCTCAGAAGGATCATTCATTGCCTCGAAATAATTTTCTCTTCGAGTCATAAATTCTTCATAAGAAATTGGCTTCGGTTCTCCTACTCCGTAGGTAACTGTTGTTGCCTTACCTCCTGGAATAAACAATACATCGCCTGGCTCCAATTTTCCCTCAAGTCCTTGCAATTGCACATCTCCATTATATAATACCAGTAAGGTATTTTCAACATCATAGAAATTTTTTATAGTAATAGGCTGAAGGATATTGATATGACGAGCCTTACCAAATTTTACTCCAAGAGACTCAATGATTTTGTTATAATCTTCCATAAAAGGATTCAGATTAGTTATAAAAATAAGACTTAATATATCTACGAAAAAATATAAGAAAATAAATTCTTTTTGTACAAAACTAATAATAATTTATTTAGTTTCAAACACAAGCTTAGCATAAAATTGTTTAATTTGTTATATATTTCTTAGAATTTAACTCCAAAATTCTAAAAATTATCTAAATTTTAATCAATAAAAACCTTGCATTGTAGATATTTTACAAATGTAATAAACAAAGGCAGTGGGATAATTGTGATTTTCCCTTCTTTTCAATTTATCGAAATCAAATAGCTCTCTATTTTAAAATTTCACGGGCTATCACCATTTTTTGGATTTCAGAAGTGCCCTCATAAATTTGAGTAATTTTAGCATCCCGCATCATCCTTTCAACATGAAATTCTCTAACATATCCGTAACCTCCATGGATTTGGACAGCTTCCGTTGTTACCCACATTGCCACTTCAGATGCATACAACTTAGCCATAGCCGCAGATTCTACATAATCAAAACCTAAATCTTTATCTCTTGCAGCTTTATAGACCAACAATCTGGCAGCCTGAATTTTAGTATGCATGTCGGCTATTTTAAATTGAATAGCTTGATGTTCAGCGATGGGTTTTCCAAACGTTTTCCTTTCTTTAGCATATTTTATGGAAAGGTCTAAAGCACCTGCCGCTATCCCTAAAGCTTGAGCTGCAATTCCAATTCGGCCACCATTCAATGTACTCATTGCAAATTTGAAACCAAAACCCTCTAAACCTACTCTATTCTCTTTTGGTACTTTTACATCAGAAAACATAAGTGAATGAGTATCAGAAGCCCTTATTCCCATTTTATCTTCCTTTCTTCCAATTGAAAAACCAGTTTGCCCTTTTTCAATTATTAGACAATTGATGCCTTTATGTTTTAATTCAGGATGAGTTTGAGCCATTACTACACAAATGTCTGAAGAGTTCCCATTTGTAATCCAGTTTTTAGTCCCATTTACCATATAATGATCACCTAAATCTATTGCTGTGGTTTGTTGAGAGGTTGCATCAGAACCAGCTTCGGGTTCAGATAAGCAAAAAGCTCCTAATTTTTTCCCTGAGGCTAAAGGAATTAAATATTTGATTTTCTGTTCCTCACTTCCATAGGCTTCTAATCCATAACATACTAATGAATTATTAACTGACATAATAACTCCTACAGAAGCATCTACTTTACAAATCTCTTCCAAAGCTAGAACATAGCTTAACGTATCCATGCCACTCCCTCCATACTTTGGATCAACCATCATTCCCATAAATCCAAGTTCCGCCATCTTTGCTATTTCAATTTTTGGAAATTTGCATTCTATGTCTCTTTCAATAACACCTGGAAATAAATCATTTTGGGCGAAATCTCTTGCGGCATCTCTAACGGCCAAATGTTCTTCTGAAAGTTGGAAATTTATGCCCTCTAAAGCTTTGCTATTCATGATACGTTTTTGGTTTTAAATACAAAAGAAACCAAAAGTATAAAAACTAATAATAGTATGCAAGCATACTATTATTTTTAACACACATTTGCTTTGCCTTATTAAAATTAAGTATGTTTTGAAAACAAAATATAGTAGAATTTAGCAACTAATTAAGCTAATGAATTTTGAAAATACCTTTTAAAAATGCTTTCTGAAGCCTTAATTTTCCAGTTTGTAGCTAAATCATTTTTTTTTGAAATCTGATTATTCAAAATAATCGTATCCGACGTGATAATACCTAAGGAAACAAACTTTTTAGCTTCAAGTATTGGAAAAAACTTTAACTCTTCATTCTCAAAATACCCTTGAGAACGATCGAAAAAATCTAATCTAAAATCAGTATTTATTTGTTTTATCCATCTTGAGGAAGTGTCAATTGAGCATCCACTTGTGGTATTGAAATTTGTGTCAGCTGCAATTACTAAAAATCGATTAAAGAAAAACGAAAATGAACCTTTTAAGGGTGCCCCATGGGAAGACCATTCTTCAATATTTGGAACTAAAAATTCAGATATTTCCGAAATTTGTTCGCTATTAAGTTCGGCGGCCGATTGATATATCCAAACTCTAGCGTCCGAATTAATATTTTCAAAAGTAATATACATCTTAAGTTTGATTTTTCGGTTTAACAAAACTTAATCAAAAAAAATTCTAACTACATTTATTTGTTTAGATTTACTTTAAGAATTATTTTAATCACCAAATTAAACCTTCTTTAACAATGTACGATGTTATAGTGGTAGGTGCAGGCTATTCTGGCTTGACAGCAGCTAAAAAATTAATTGACCTCAAAAAAAAGATATTAGTTTTAGAAGCGAGAGACCGAGTTGGAGGTAGAGTATTTACCGAAATTAGAGCCGATGGCTCCTATTTAGACCTTGGTGGTGCATGGGTCGGACCTAGCCAAGACAAATTTTATGAATTAATTAAAAAATGCAATTTACGTACATTCCCGACTTATGATATAGGAAAAAGTAGAATTTGGTTTGGTGAAAAATTAAAAAGTTACAAAGGCTTAATCCCACCATTATCTATCGGACCATTGTTAGATTTAGATTTTACAATTAAAAAAATTAATAGATTATCTAAAAATATTAACCTTTTGTTGCCATGGGAAAGTAAAAATGCAAAAAAATGGGATGAGATGACATTGGCCACATGGATGGAACAAAACATGTATTTTAAAACTTCAAAAGATTTATTTAAAATAGCTTGTCAAACTATTTGGGCTGCCGAGCCTTGCGAAATTTCATTTTTACATGCCTTATTTTATACAAAGTCTGGTGGCGATTTAGACTGCTTAATGAATATAAAAAATGGTGCTCAACAAGATCGTGTTTATGGTGGAGCTATGAAACCTGCTCTCCAATTAGCTGAAGAAATGCAAGAGCACATATTTCTAAACCACATAGTAAAAGCTATAAATCAAGAAAAAGATACGATTAAAGTTTCTGGAGATAATTTTGAATACTACACTAAAAAAGTAATAGTAGCTATTCCTCCAGTTGTCCAACAAAAAATAACATTCTCACCCCCATTAAGTGTTAAAAGAACTCAGCTTTTGCAACGATTGCCAATGGGTATTGTTACTAAAACATTTACAATTTATGAAAAACCATTTTGGAGAGAAAATGGACTAAATGGATTGGCAGTAAGCAACAATGGGTTTACGTCTGTTATTTTTGACAATTCTCCAGAAGATGGCTCAAAAGGTATTTTGATGGGTTTTGTCTTAGCAAACAAAGCAAAAGAATTTTCAACTTTAAATTTTGAAGAACGAAAATCATCAATTTTACAATCTCATTCGAAATTATTTGGTGAAGAGGCAAAGAACCCGCTGGAATATATAGACCATTCTTGGGCTTTAGAAGAG
Organism: Leadbetterella sp.; assembly: GCA_036781325.1. Lineage (GTDB taxonomy): Bacteria > Bacteroidota > Bacteroidia > Cytophagales > Spirosomataceae > Leadbetterella. The sequence goes on from DAIQBE010000306.1 coordinate 4,505, forward strand.
TTTTCTGGAGGTTGCTATTCCGCTGTTTTCCCTTCTGGTGTCTGGACAAGTCTTGGGGAGGAACTCAGAAAACCACATTTCAATATCCATTGGGCTGGTACGGAAACGTCAGAGGTTTGGAACGGATATATTGAAGGAGCTATTAGAGCGGGAGAAAGGGCGGCATTAGAAGTAATTTGAATATTTAAAATAAGTAAAAAAATTATTCCACTTTGCTTATATCTTATTTAGTAATAAATTTCCACACTTTAAAAAAACCGAGCTTTTCTAAAAATGATTTTCTATTTTTGTGCTTTATTATAAAAATGATTATATTTTGAATAAAAACCAATAAATGACTACCCATACTTTAAAGCTTAA
>DAIQBE010000307.1:0-4828 GCA_036781325.1 Leadbetterella sp.
ATAATAAATTTGTATTGTTTTATCATTTAAGGCATAAAAATGAAAGAAAAAAGTAAATTAATGGTGTTTGTAAAACAGAAAAGAAAGCTGGCAGATATAACACAAGTAGAATTGGCTGAAAAAGCAGATGTAGGTTTGAGATTTGTGAGAGATTTGGAACAAGGCAAAAAATCGCTCCGAATGGACACAGTAAATAAAGTATTGGCATTGTTTGGAGCAGAACTAGCACCAATAGCAAAGGATAAAAACAATGAATAGGAAAGCTAAAGTTTTATTTCATGATGAATATGCCGGTGAATTGGCTGAAACCGATTCGGGATACGTTTTTAGCTACGATTCAGGCTATATTGCAAATGGAAAAAGCAGTCCAATAAGCAAAACGTTGCCGGTAAATGCTAAACCTTACACAAGCAAAGTATTGTTTCCATTTTTTGATGGATTGATACCCGAAGGGTGGTTGTTGGATATAGCCATAGACAATTGGAAAATAAACGGAAGGGATAGATTTGGCTTACTCTTGGCTTGTTGCAAAAACACCATAGGGGCAGTAAGCATACTAGCATTAGACGATGAGAAATTATAAAAATAAAAATCCGAAATATAGACAAGAGACTCAAAGCTTGGTTTTTGAGCCACGGATGGAGTATGATAATAGTAATGAACGATGCTTATATTGTTATTATTTTTTGAAAGAAGGCGAAGTAAATTATCACCAAGCTTGTAGCAAAAGGTTTTTTGGGCAGGCCTACGTTCCTACTTTTGAATATAATAAAGAAGAATTGGCTGATTTAGCTCAAAAATTCCTGAACGCCAACATGGCTGTTACGGGCATTCAAGCCAAGGTCAGTCTGAGTTGGCACCATAAACAAGACCGAAATGTACTTAAAAAACTTACTATAGTGGGTCTTTATGGTGATTATATACTGAAACCGCCATCCGATTATTATCCAAGTTTGCCCGAGTTGGAAGATTGTACTATGAAAATGGCAGAAGAATGTGGCTTAAAGACGGTACCTCATACGCTTTTTCCATTGAATGACGGCACATTGTGCTATCTAACCAAAAGAGTAGATAGAACCCGCACTGGCATGCGGCATATGGAAGACATGTGCCAGATAACAGAAAGACTTACCGAAGATAAATATAAGGGAAGCCATGAGCAAATAGCAAAAGCTATTATGAAATTTTCAGATGCTCCACTACTGGATGTTACAAATTTTTATGAATATGTGATATTCAGCTATTTGACTGGAAACGCCGACATGCATTTAAAGAATTTCTCTTTACTTGAAACAGAGGAGAAGGGAAAATATATGCTAAGCCCTGCTTATGACATGCTCAGTACTGCATTAGTGAATAAGGCCGATACGGAAGAGCTGGCTTTGACACTAAACGGCAAAAAGAGCAATTTGAAATATAATGATTTCTTAGCGGTTTATACTTTGTCTGGTCTTTCTAAAAAATTACTCGACAAGACCCTTGAAAATTTCTATTATTGTAGATTGGAAATGTTAGAGGTGGTATATAAAAGTTTTTTGTCTGAGGATTTGAAAAATGATTTTGATGTTTTATTAAACGAAAGGTTTAAAAAACTTGGGTTTTAATACAGAAAGTTGTGACTGGAAAATTAAATTTGTTTTTTTAACTAAATAAATAACATGATCGTATTTAAATTTGGTGGTGCCTCTGTTAAGGATGTTGAAGGGGTGAAAAATTTGAAAAAAATTATTTCATTATACCAAAATCAGAAGCTTCTTGTAGTAGTGTCGGCAATGGGAAAAATGACCAATGCCTTCGAGGAAGTAGTTAAAGCAAGGTTTTTTCAAAAGACTAATTTTACACCAATACTTAAAGAAATAGAAGACTATCATAAAAACCTAGTACTAGGCCTTGCACTTGAAAATACGGAAGTCTGGAGTAAACTGGAAGGATATATCCAAAACATCAAAGAATACCTTGAAAACTTGGGGAATCAAAAATACGATGAAATATATGACCAAATAATTTCTAAAGGAGAATTGATTTCAACAACCATAATTAGCTTTTATCTGAGTTCAGAAGGAGTGGCTAACAAATGGATAGATGCTCGTAAGTACATAAAAACCGATGCTACTTTCAGAGAAGCAAAAATAAATTGGGAGGCTACCAAAAGTAGTATTGACTTATTAGATGCTGACACTAATTTGTTTATTACTCAAGGATTTATTGGAGGTACGGCCGATGGAAAAACCACCACACTTGGTAGAGAGGGCTCCGATTATAGTGCTTCCATTTTTGCTCATTGCCTTAAAGCAGCGTCTGTTACGATTTGGAAAGATGTGTCTGGAGTATTAAGTGCAGATCCAAGATTATTCTCCGAATACCAAAAATTTGACCAATTATCTTATACCGAGGCTGTAGAAATGACTTATTATGGGGCTACAGTTATTCATCCTAAAACTATAAAACCACTTCAAAACTTAGAGATTCCATTATATGTGAAGCCATTTTTATCTCCAAACGAAGATGGTACGGTAATAAATTCGGAAGATTTTAAACAAAAAGAAATATCCGCTATTATTGTCAAAAAGCATCAACTGTTGATTTCAATATCCACAAAAGACTTCTCTTTCATCTCTGAACTTAATATTTCACATATTTATGAGATTTTTGCACGATTAAATCTAAAATGTAATGTAAGCCAAAATTCCGCATTGAGTTTTACGGTTTGTATTGATTTTGATGAGATGAAATTCGAAGAATTGATAAAAGCACTAGAAGTTTCCTTTAAAATTAGATACAACCAAGATGTTACACTTTACACCATCCGGCATTTTACAGACGAAGTTTTGTCAAAAATTCTTATTGGGAAAACCGTCATTTTGGAGCAACTAAGTAGGAGCACAGCCCAAATCGTGGTAAAATAATTTGAAATTTAATTCTAATAAAAAGAGAATTTCTTTCGTCAAAACATTTTTTTCGTATTTACAAACTTTCATTTCTTAAATTTACAACCTAATTCAATCATTCAAACTATGAAATCATCCATTAAATTTATTGCATTGGCATTAATTCCGTATTTTTCAATGGCTCAAATCAAATATCCTGAAACTAAAAAGGGAACACAAACCGACAACTATCATGGCACCGAGGTAAAAGATCCGTATCGTTGGCTAGAAGACGACAAATCGACCGAAACTGCCGAATGGGTAAAATCACAAAACGAGGTTACTTTTGATTATTTATCAAAAATTCCATATAAAAAACAGCTGCAAGAGCGTTTAGAGAAAGTTTTTAATTATCCAAAATATTCTGCTCCATCAAAAAAACACGAGTGGTTTTATTTTTATAAAAACGATGGATTACAAAATCAATCGGTACTTTATCGCCAAAAAGGATTAGAGGGCACACCAGAATTGGTGATGGATCCTAACAAACTTTCTCCTGATGGTACTACACGTTTGATGCAATTTAATTTATCGAAAGATGGAAACTATGCAGCTTATGCCCTTTCAAAAGGTGGTTCAGATTGGATGGATGTGTTTGTGATGGACACTAAAACCAAGCAAATATTAGCAGATAAACTAGAATGGGTGAAAGTATCGGGTATAGCATGGCAAGGAAATGGCTTTTATTATAGCCGTTATCCAAAACCAGAAGGTAGTGCTTTGGCGGCCAAAAACGAAAACCACCAGGTTTGGTATCATACCGTAGGCACAAGTCAAGACAAAGACCTATTGGTATATCAAGATCCCGCAAACGGCCAAAGATTTCACACAATCTCTACCTCTGAGGACGAGCTTTATGCTTTTTTGTATATGAGCGACAGAAGCAAAGGATTGGATGGAAATGCTCTATTCTTCAAAACCAAGAACCAAAAAGAATTTACTCCTTTGGTGAAGGAAATTACCAATTCTTCGTATTCTTTTATTGATAATGTAAATGAAAAATTTATAATTCAAACCAATGAAAAAGCTCCCAACGAAAAACTAATTTTGTTTGATCCAAAAACCAATAAATTCTCAGATTTCATCGCTGAAAAAACCGAACCTTTGCAAGGAGCAGGCACAGCAGGGGGCAAACTTTTCTTAAATTATTTGAAAGATGTCACTTCTCGAATCTATGTTTATGACTTAAATGGTAAACTAGAAAACGAAGTAAAGCTACCTAGCCTTGGCACTGCAGGCGGTTTTGGAGGCGAAAAAGACGATAAATTTGTTTTCTACTCTTTCACTTCGTTTACTTTTCCGCCAACTATTTATCGCTACGAAATCGCTACAAAGAAAAGTACAGTTTTCCGTAATCCTGAAGTAGATTTTAAAGCCGATGATTTTGAAACCAAACAAGTATTTTATACTTCCAAAGACGGTACCAAGATACCGATGTTTATCACTTACAAAAAAGGTCTAAAACTTAATAGCCAAAATCCAACTTTGTTGTATGGTTACGGTGGATTTAATATTAGTTTAAACCCTGCTTTCAGCCCCTTATTGATTCCATTTCTCGAATACGGCGGTGTGTATGCACAAGCCAACTTACGAGGAGGCTCAGAATACGGCGAAAAATGGCATGAACAAGGTATGAAACTCAAAAAGCAAAATGTATTTGACGACTTTATAGCGGCAGGAGAATATCTGATTGCCAGCAAATACTGTGATTCAGAGCATTTGGCACTCCGTGGAGGCTCTAATGGTGGACTTTTGGTAGGAACTGTGATCAACCAAAGGCCCGACCTTGCCAAAGTAGCCATTCCACAAGTAGGTGTAATGGACATGTTGCGTTTTCATAAATTCACTATCGGCTGGAACTGGATAGCCGACTATGGGTCAGCCGACAATGCGGAAGAATT
>DAIQBE010000308.1:0-4824 GCA_036781325.1 Leadbetterella sp.
TATGTTTGGCAAAATCCGACTCGTAAAAGTTTGGGCATATCAAGGTTGGATGAAGCCCGTATCCATAGTGCCAGATAGTGCTGTGCCTTCTGGAGTAAATTACGATATGTGGTTAGGACCAGCACAAAAGAGACCATTTAACGCCAATCGCTTTCATTTTAATTTTAGGTGGTTTTGGGATTATGCAGGAGGCCTAATGACAGACTGGGGAGTGCATGAAATAGACATTGCTTTACATGTTATGGGGGCTAAAGCTCCAATCTCAGTAATGGCTTCTGGAGGAAAATTTGCTTATCCTGATGATGCCTCTGAGACCCCAGATACCCTTCAAACTGTTTTTCAATACGATGGTTTTAATATGCTTTGGGAACATGCAACAGGAATAGACGGCGGAAACTATGGTAAAACTGAAGGTATAGCATTTATAGGTAATAATGGAACCTTAGTAGTTCATAGAGGTGGTTGGGAAATTATTCCAGAGACCTTTTCAGAAAACGGTAAAAAGAAAAATAAAGTGGAGGCACTGCCTACATTTATAAAAAAACCAGATGATGATTATCTTTTTAGACATACTGAAAACTTTATAGCTGCCATCAGAAACAACGACCCATCTTCTTTACATTGTGGTATTGAAACAGGAAGTGTTGCCGCTATTAATGCACAAATGGGAAATATTTCGTATAAACTTGGCAGAAAAGTGTTTTGGGATGCTCAAACAAACTCATTTAAAAATGATAAAGAAGCAAACCAACTTATGAAAGCAAAATATAACAATGGTTGGGTTTTGCCAAAAGTTTGATTTTAAGTAGATTCCACTTTTTAATTCAATTTTCTGGAATTCCTTTTTTAAAAATGCCTTTTATGTTCAAAAAAATAGGTTTTTGCCTTATATTTTTGAGTACCATTTCTTTTGCTCAAAACCCTTTAACCTCAAAAAAGGGGGCCTATTTTCCTCCGTTAAATAATTGGGACAGAAAATTGCCTGCAGAAATGGGACTTAATGCTTCTAAAATTAAAGAAGCTATAGATTTTCATCTTCTACATGAGGTGAAAAACCCTAGAAGTATGGAGCAATCCCACTACCAATCATTTGGAAAAGAACCTTTTGGCTTTGCGATCGGTCCTTTTTCAGACAGAGGTGAGCCTACCGGACTAGTCATTTACAAAGGTTATATAGTAGCAGAATGGGGCGAACCACTAAGATGTGACATAACTCACAGCGTGACAAAAAGTTTCCTTAGCACTGTGGTAGGCTTAGCAATCGATAAGGGATTAATACAAAATGTGAATGACAAAGTTGCTCCTTATTTGCCTCCAATTGAGGTTTATAATCAGCCATTAATTCGAACAGCTGAAAACCTAGGAAGCCCTGAACTTTTAACTCCATTCGAAACTCCGCATAATCGAACTATCTCTTGGGACAATTTATTAAGACAAAATAGTGATTTTGAAGGAACACTATGGGGAAAACCCGATTGGGCCGACCGCCCTGATGCTGATCCGACAAAATGGCAAAATAGAAAAAGAAACCTGCCAGGAGCTGTATATGAATACAATGATGTAAGAGTAAATGCTTTGGCATTGGCAGCAACCAGCGTTTGGCGTAAGCCCCTCCCTGCGGTACTAAAAGAAAATATTATGGATGCCATCGGTGCTTCTAACACATGGCGTTGGACTGGTTACAGAAATTCCTGGATAGTTTTAGATGGACAAGCGGTGCAATCTGTCAGCGGTGGCGGACATTGGGGAGGTGGGATGTTTATCAATGCATTTGATATGGCTCGTTTTGGAGTCTTGACGTTAAATAATGGCAATTGGAACGGCAGGCAATTAATTTCAGAAAAATGGCTTAAACTAGCCACAACCCCTTCGCAATCTGAACCTACCTATGGCTTTATGAATTTCTTTTTAAATACGAATCAAAAACTCTTGCCCTCGGCCCCTGCAAGTAGCTATTATCACCTGGGCAATGGCACCAACATGGTATATGTTGATCCAGACCATGATTTGGTTGTGGTACTTAGATGGATTGATAGTAAGGCTTTAGATGGTATGGTCAAGCTCGTTTTGGAAGCTTTTAACAAATAGCGATTTTTACATCCTTGCATTTTTAATAGTAGTCTAATAAACTACAGTCAGGTTATTAATTACCAAAGCTTTTGAGTATCAGTTACAAAAACTCGCGTGCAAACCGAATAATAACCACCATTGTGGTCTTTGTATTTTAACTCAATATAAAATGCTTGATTCCCTTTTTTAGGATAGGTTTTTGAGACTTTTATCTGAGAGGGATTGTCAATTTTCAATTTTCTGTTCAGCCAAAGATTATTTCTAAAATCCTTGTCTGATGAAGTAGTCTCCCAAAGTGTTGCCTCCACCAAATCATTTTTATTTGGTTTAACAACTAATTCGGCACTCGTATTGGTGTTTGAAATATCCCAAGTACAAACTGGATATTCTTTATTACTAATAGTTATTCCAAAAAAAGAACTCAAAGTTTCTAATGCTTGTTTTCCTCCACCTAAACTATGCCCCGCATTGGGTACATAATGGATCATGTTTTTGCCTGGAATTTCAGAATAATAATGCTTAATTGCATCTACTGTCCAATATTCATCATTTGTTCCAATAAATATTAACTTGGGAATAGTATAATTTTTACGATAAGAAAAAGGGTCTATCATTGCAGTTAAAACTCTGCCCTCCTCTGTATTTGTGTTTTGGGGTATTCCAAGTTTTACATAATCTTCTATCTCTACACTATATTCTCCATATGTGGTAAACTGATATTGCAATGTGGCTGGCATATTAAGCATATCTATTACCATTGGAGCTATTGCCTTTACCCGAGCATCATCAATTGCAGCAGAAAGCCAAGTGGTCCAACCACGCTTTGAAGCACCAGAAATCACGAAATTTTTCACCTGTTTGCCCGTTTTTAATTTAGAAAAAGCTTGCACTGCGTCCATTGCTTTTACAGCAGACTTTACCATAGGAAATAGCAAAGGCCAAGAGTAATCCTTGTCTTGTTTAAATTGGTGCAGGGTGTGAGATATCAATGCGTCTTCGGTTAAATCTCCATATAAGGGTTGATTAGGTGCTTGTTTTAAAAGTGCAACTATCGCGTTATTTTTTGTAGCTACTTCGGCCAATGGTTGCCAAAGACCATCGGATTTGCTCCAATTGGGTTGCTCTTCTTTGTTAGATCCTCCAGTAATAAATAATAAGGCTCCATCGTATTTAATATTTTTTGGAACTATAACTGTGAGTTGATGCCTCCAAGTATATTCTCTCCACTTTTGAGACGTCAACAACAAGTTATACAACTTTACACCATCTATTTCCAATGAGTCTTTTAGTTCCCAACTAAAGGTTTTGTCTCCATTTTCGATGTAGCTTTTTAAAGCGGTTTCTGGTGTAATTATTGGATTAAGTGCTTGTGAATTTGCAGAAATACTTACTAAAAATAGGAAAAGGATAAAAAGATTTCTCATTTGATAAAAGGTTAAATATATAATGCTTTAAAAGTACAAAAATATAGATTTATTGATATCTAATGGTATTAATTTTTTTACCTTAGTATTTCTCAAGGTTTAGCAAATGCTCTTATTTTATGAATTTTATCGAATTTCTCTTTAATTTGAGTTCTTTTTTTAATAAATACTTTCTATATTTTTTAAAATTTATTTTTAGACATTTAAAATTCTTAGCCTAATTGAAGAAAAGATTGAGCGTTTTATAATTCCTTTTTAAACAAATTACTAAAATGAAAAGACGTACATTTTTGAACAAAAGTCTTGCAGTTGGAGCAATCCCAATTTTGGAATTAAAGAGTATAAAAAAACTGAAATCTATTCATTTAAGTGATGTTTGGAATACAAAAATTAAAATTGAACGCATTCAAAGACCTCTTAAGATATTACAAATTAGTGATACTCACATTAGTCTTCATGAAGATACCGAAACCAAATATCTAGAATTTAGCGAAAGAATGGGAAAGGCCTATCAAAACATTAAGCATTATAAAACAGGAGAAGAAAGCTCTCCTGCAAAATGTTTTAAGGATTTAATGAAATTAGCAGTTTCAGAAAAAGTAGATCTCTTGGCATTAAGTGGTGATCTTGTAAACTATCCTTCTGAAAAAGACGTGGCTTTTGTTTTAGACGAAGTAAAAGCAACTGGAATTCCACATATCTATACGGCAGGAAACCATGATTGGCACTATGAAGGCTTGAAAGGCTCGGCAAATTCTTTAAGGGATGAATGGTGCAAAAGTATTTTAAAGCCTTTATATTCCGGCGATATTTATGCTTCCTCGTCCATCTTTAATGGGATAAACTGTGTAATGATAGATAACTCTACGTATCAGGTTAATGAACAGCAACTTGATTTCTTTATTCATCAAACTAAAAAGTCAGAGCCCGTAGTTTTGTTTGTTCATATTCCCATTTTTGTTCCTGGAATGAAAATGTGTTGTGGACATCCTGAATGGGGTGCTGCCAATGATAAAAATTATAAACTGGAAAGGAGGGAGCCTTGGGCCAAAGAAGGAAACTCAAAATCAACTTTAGACTTTCTAAAGACTGTTTATAATGCTCCAAATTTGATTGGTGTGTTCTGTGGTCACATCCATAGATATGAAACTTCTACATATAAAAATATGACGCAGTATGCTGCAATGCCGGGATTAAATGGACAATATAGATTAATTGAATTGGAGTCTCTTTAAGCATAAAATTCGTTAAAAAACATTAACCTTATTTTTTGTTTACTATTAATTATTGCTGTTTCTGAATGAAATCCAATACCTATCATCGATTCAGC
>DAIQBE010000309.1:0-4823 GCA_036781325.1 Leadbetterella sp.
TCCTATTATGACGGCCGTTTTGGGTGTTTTCACACACTATACACAAGGCATATATCAAGTTAGAACTATTTTTATTGGTTTGTTTACTGGCCTTTTCGGTTTTACCTTATTTTTATTTTTACAAGCTATTTTAATGCCTAAATATGGAATCTTTGTTTCATTTTCGATTGGCGTTTTGTTGGATGTTATGGTTACGTATGTAACTAAAGTTTTATTTTCCAGACTTAGAATTATTTAAAATATTCTAGTATTTGATTATTAGCATTTTCAAAGAATTCACTAAACCCACTTTGAACGTCTATTTTGACCCTTCTCCCTTTCTACTAAAATTTAATTCCTTAAATTATTTTAGAAAAAATTTATTTCTGTCTGCTCGCTGACAATTTACTGCTTTAAGAAAAACCACCTTTGTCTTAGAAACGAGGGAAGAGAATTTGAAATATCTTTTTTTCAAAAAAACTTAAAATATTTTAGTAATGAAAATCATACGTATTCTTTTAGTTTTTTCAAGTTCATTTTTAAGCTGTGACAGAGTAGAAAATACTTCTGTGGTTCCGCTGAATGAATCCTCAGCTGCAAATGGAGTTTTAAAAACTTCTGGCGTTTTTACGGATGGCGATGGTGAAAAAGCATCTGGAAAAGCCTCCATCATTACAAGCGGCATGTCTCACCAATTGGTTTTTGAAAACCTAATGGTAAATAACGGACCAAACCTTCATGTGTATTTAAGCCAAGAGTCAAATCCAAAAAACTTTGTGGATTTAGGCGAATTAAAATCTATTAAAGGGAATCAAGTGTACGACATTCCTTATAATGTAAACGCTCCTTCCTATAAATATGCTTTGGTTTATTGTAAAAGATTTAGTCACTTATTTGGAATTGCTACTTTGAAATAAATTAAAATCAAATGCTCCTAATATTCTTAATTGTTTTGTCTTTAACCATTTCTTCATGTTCTACTGGACCTAACCGAGAAATTGGGATGATAAAAAGAGTATCACAATTATCAACTTAAATCATTTGTAAAGGCAAAAAGCTAAATAAATGATGAAGTATTTCTCTAATTCAAGATAAGCGGAAAATATTTATTCTCTTTAAAAAACTGAAATAATCGAAATTCTTAAATTTAAATAAAACAAAAACATGAAATTAATTTCTTTAGTATTATTCTCAATTTTAATACCTAGCCTAAGTATTGGGCAAAATGTAAATTTTTACAACAACAATGACGGAGTTGCCATAAAAGGGTTTGATCCAGTGGCTTATTTTCAAGAAAACAAAGCAGTAGAAGGGAATAATACGATCTATTACAAATGGTCTGGTTCAATTTGGAAATTTACCTCGGAGGAAAACCTAGAAAAATTTAAAAAACAACCCGAGAGATATGCTCCCCAATATGGTGGTTTTTGTGCCTATGGTGCAAGCGAAAACCACCTTTCCCCAACCGATCCCGAAGCCTTTACTATAGTCGACAACAAATTATACTTAAACTACAGTAAGAAAGTAAAAGAGCTTTGGATTAAAAATACAGAACAAAGAATTCTAAAGGCCAATGAATATTGGTTAACACTTAAAAAATAATACGTAAAAAAATCAATTTTATGAAAAAAGTCAATTTTGTATTCATCCTATTTGTTTTAGTTTTTCAAACGAGCTTTGGACAAGCTATACAAAGAAAAAAGCACTTTAATTTGGAAAATGGGCTTGCTATCCAAGGCTATGATCCTGTGGCTTATTTTATCCAAAAAAAGGCGATAGAAGGGAGCTCTCAAAATCAGGTAGCTATTGAAGGTGTGAATTATTATTTTTCTTCTGCTGCTAATAAAGATTTATTCTTAAAAAACCCCAAAAGCTACGAGCCACAATATGGCGGGTGGTGTGCCTATGCTATGGGTGCAACCAACAATAAGGTGGAAATAGACCCAGAAACATTTAAAATAATCAATGGTAAGTTGTATTTGTACTTTCATAATTTCATTAACAATACGCTTACAAAATGGAATAAAGACGAAGTGAATTTGAAAACTGCGGCAGATAAAAATTGGGCGGTAATTTATAAATAATATTTTTTAACAATTTAAATTTGAAAACAATGAATTTTTTAAAAATCCTTTCATGGATACTCAGAATTGTAGCGGCAGTAATTTTATTACAAACATTATATTTCAAATTTACAGCACATCCTGAATCTGTGGAGTTATTTACCAAATTGGGTGTTGAGCCTTGGGGCAGAATTGGCACAGGAGTAATTGAGCTAATAACAGGCATACTTTTATTAATACCAGCAACAGCCTTTATCGGGTCATTTTTAAGTTTTGGTTTAATGTCTGGTGCTATATTGTCTCACCTTACAGTAATTGGAATTGAATCTAAAGGCGACGGCGGAAAACTTTTTACTTTGGCAATAGTAGTTTTTGCAGCTAGTTTAATACTATTAATTTTACATAGAAAAGAAGGAATTAAAATAGCAAGTTCTTTTCTGCCTCAAAAGTCATCAATAGGCTTGACTTAATATGAAAAAATCATGCTTTCTTTTTTTCGGGATATCTATTTGCTTTACACCTTTTTTTGCTCTTGCCCAAGATACTACAAAGTTGTACTTTTCTTCATCTGCAGGTCTATTGAAGCCACTTTCTACTTTTGCAAAATCTTATAATACCTCTTTGGCACTAAGTTCTGGAATTGAATATAGATTTGCAAAAAGATATTTTTTATTAGGGGAAGTCGGTTTAAATGCTGTAAAATATAATCAGCAATTTATAGATAAAAGCTCTGCTTATCTGTTTCAAAACACCAATAGTTCTGTAATTTCATTGGGTTTAAATGTGGGTAGGATTATACAACCAAAGCCAACAGAATCTTTTTCACTTTCACCATATGTAGGTATTGGTTACATCAACGTTGGTGAGCCAAGATTGCTTGTAGATAAAACATCACAGATTATTAGGCAACAAGTTAAAAGAATGCAAGGTCTATTTACAAAGATTGGAACTCGTTTTTCTTACAAAACCAATGCTAAAGCAATTCAAAATGTATTTTTTGATGTTTCTTACTGGAATGCCTATTTGCTGGTTCAACAAAGTAAACCTCAGGCTTTTATATTTGTTTTTGGAACAAAAATAGGATTTTAAAGGCTTAAAGTGTAGTTTGAAAAATCAAAGGATAGAAGTTTATATTTAATTTTCAATGACTCAATCAATAGATTTATTCCAATAGATATTTTAATTAATAGGAATTTAAATAGAAAGTAGAAACAAAGATATAAAGCTATTCGTTAATTAGAATATATGCTAAGTTTTCGAAATAAACTTTAACCTTTGTAGTTTAATAATCAATCTTAAAAACTTAATTATTCGTATTTAATAATATCAGTTTAGACAAAAATTTAAAAAATTTCATAAATGAAAACCGTAACAAATTTCTTTTTCTCTAGCTTAATGTTGATAAGCTTTGTAGGTTGTTCCCAATCTCATAAAAAACATGCTAGTTCTAAAACCGAAACTTCTTATTTAAACATCTCTAAAGTAGATACTGCATGGACAGAAAAAGTGGTAAAAACTGACAAAGAATGGAAGAAATTACTTACCCCAGATCAGTATTATGTCACTAGAGAACAAGGCACCGAAAGGCCATTTACAAGTCCATTAAATGATGTTAAAGGTGATGGTGTATTTTTATGTGTTTCATGTAAAAATCCTTTATTTCTATCTTCCACAAAATTTAATTCCGGTACAGGTTGGCCAAGTTTTTGGAAGCCTCTTTTTTCTAAAAGCGTTGCTATTGGTACAGACAATTCTTTGGGAATGAGCCGAGATGAGGTGACCTGTGCTCGTTGTGATGCACATTTAGGACATGTTTTTAACGATGGGCCAGCGCCTACTGGCTTAAGATATTGCATGAACGGCGAAGCTATGGTATTTGAGAAAAATACTGTTTTAGAAAAGGCTGTTTTTGCGCAAGGATGTTTTTGGTGTGTGGAAGAAATATTCGAGATGGTAAAAGGGGTTGAAGCGGTAGTTTCCGGGTATTCAGGCGGAAAAGAAAAAAATCCAACATACGAAAAAGTTGGAAGTGGCATGACATCTCACGCCGAGGCCGTGCAAGTTATTTATGATCCTTCCATAATTACCTATCAAGAACTATTGAAAGTGTTTTTTAATTCAGGCGATATTACACAAGTAAATGGTCAAGGACCCGATAATGGCAAACAATACCGTTCAATTGCTTTTTATAAAAATGAAAAAGAAAAAGAGCAAATAGAAACATATATAAAAGAAATAGACAATTCAGGGAAATTCAAAAACAAAGTTTCAGTGGAAGTTGCTCCATTTGAAAAATTTTATGAAGCAGAGGACTACCATCAAGACTATGTAAAGCTAAATCCCGATCAAGGATATGTAAGAGGAGTTTCCGTGCCAAGATATCAAAAAGCTATTAAAAATTTCCCGGAATTGCTTAAGAAAAACCAAGCTAAAAAGGCTGGAATGTGAAAGTTGCTTGTCGAATATGAAAAAAAGGCAGCCTCAAAGAAGCTGCCTTTTAAATCATAAAAAAGCTATTATTGTACGTTCACTATTAAGTCTTTTCGCAGAGCTTCTTTTGATTTGGGCAAAGTAATATGCAAAACACCTTCAAGGTATTTAGCTGAAATAGTTTCTGACTCAACTTTCCCATTCAATGCCACCATTCGCTCGAAGGTTTTTACAGGAAATTCTTGTTGAGTAAATTTTGGAGCATTTTTAAGCTCCTTATCTCCTTTTATAAGCAGAACATCGTCTTTTACAGAAATGCTAATGTGTTCTTTGTTAAAACCCGTAGCATAA
>DAIQBE010000310.1:0-4786 GCA_036781325.1 Leadbetterella sp.
CAGCAGTAACAGAATAGCTGAAGCCGGGATTTATTGAATAAGCGCCAAAATCTCCAGCTTTATTTATGGCTATAAATCCTACTTGAAAATCTTTGGCTTTTATTGGGTTTATTTTAATCAGCCTTTCAATTGCAATTTTGCATGCCTCTTCTGGAGATTTTCCCATCCTCATCATTTCTACTACCAGGTGTGTTCCTGCTATCCTGATTACCTCTTCTCCTTGCCCTGATGAAGTTGCAGCACCTATTTCATTATCAACAAAAAGCCCAGCACCTATAATCGGAGAATCACCTAATCTACCGTGCATTTTGAATCCCATGCCAGAGGTAGTACACGCACCGGAAAGATTCCCAGCAAAATCTAATGCTATAGTCCCCATAGTGTCATGATTAAAACTACCGTCCTCCAATACATTGGGTGCGAATGGCCCATGCCCCGTTTTTTTGCCTTGGGTTTGTTCAATATTTATTGTGGGTTTATATTCAGAGGTTTTAAGCCAATTTTTATACGATTTTTCTGCATCCGATGATAGTTTTTCAGGCTCTTTTTTGAATCCATTTGCCAAGGCAAATTTTAAAGCACCATCGCCCACTAAAAAGACATGAGGCGTAAGTTCCATTACTTTTCTAGCTACAGAAATAGGATTTTTTATGTGTTGAAGATATGCCACTGCTCCGCAGTTTGCTTTTTCGTCCATAATACAGGCATCTAAAGTAACTTTTCCATCTCTATCAGGATTTCCGCCTAAACCTACGCAACAATTTATCGTATTTTCTATTGAATTGGCGGCTTTTTCAACAGCATCAATAGCTTTTCCATCTTGATTTTTTAGAATTTTCCATGCTTCGGCATTTACTGCAAGCCCACTATCCCAAGTGGAAACCACAATAGGTTTTTTTACTGGTTTTTGGTTTTTCCCAAAAGAAGTGAAGGATGAAAAAACAGGTAGCGTGAGCAATGATTTTAGTAAAAAGTTTCTTCTTGATTTCATTTGTTCAAAAATTTAAGTTTAATAGATGAGGTCTTTCTTTTTCAAGTTTCAAAATTAACTCTCCAAATAGGGTGTTGGCCCATGCAAACCATTTTCTTGTAAATTTTGATGCATCCTCTTTATCAAAGGATTCATGCATAAAACCTGTATTGGCGTGCGTATTTTTTAAATACCTAATTTGATTAATTATTTCAGAATCAGAGGTGGAGGTCATTGCTCTAATTATCAAGCTCATGGGCCAAATTTGATTTATCAAGGTATGTGGACTTCCTATTCCTTCGGCTGCTTTTCCTTTAAAAAAGTAAGGATTGTTGCGACTTAATACAAATCTTCGGGTATTTAAATAAATGGGATCTTTATGATTTATTAAGCCTAAATAGGGAAGGCTTAGTAAATTGGGTACATTAGCATCGTCTTGTAACAAATGATTCCCAAAACCATCCACCTCCATTGCATAAATTTTTCCGTATTTTGGGTGAGAAATTATCCCGAATTTTTGAATTGCATTTTCTATCTCTTTAGCCAAACTAGAACAAGAGTTAGCAAATTCATAATTATTATATACTTTTTCAGCTATTTCTGACATTTGCCTAAGACTAGCTACAGCAAATAGATTGGATGGGATAAGAAAAGGGAAAACAGTTGCATCGTCTGATGGTCGAAAAATACTATGAATAAGGCCATTAGGTTTTGTATGATTTCCAAATCCATTACCTGGAACTGTATCGGTTGACCAAGAGGTGGTTCTTCCAAAACTATAGGGTCCTTGGTTTTCTAAACGTTGCTGTTCCTTGAAAGTTTGTACTATTAATTTAGAAGATTTTAACCAATTATCATCAAAAATATCCGTTGTTTTCGTTTTTTTCCAATAATGATAAGCTAATCGAATGGTATAGCATAAAGAATCAATTTCCCATTTTCTTTCATGCAATTCGGGTTTCATTAAAGTGTGATCGGTTTTCCATTCGCTATTTCCTGGACCATCGTTAAAGGCGTTGGCGTAAGGGTCCGTCAAAATACATTTAGTTTGGCGATTTATTACTCCTGCTATTAAATTTTTTAATTCTTTTGATCTATTGACCAAAGGAAGATAGGGCCAAACTTGAGCTGTACTATCCCTTAGCCACATGGCATGAATATCACCTGTAATAACAAAAGTATCGAAAATGCCATTATTTAAAGAAAAATTCACTGTCGTGTCCAAAGTATTTGGAAAACAATTTTCAAAAAGCCAGGCTATTTCTTTATCTTTTACTTTATTTTTTATTCTGATAATTGTTTCTTCTACTATGGGGTCACTAAATTTTCTATTTTCTTTTTTTGTTCTAACATTCGGATATTCATCGAACACAAGGGAAGGAAGAAGTTCTAAGTTGGA
Source organism: Leadbetterella sp. (assembly GCA_036781325.1). GTDB lineage: Bacteria > Bacteroidota > Bacteroidia > Cytophagales > Spirosomataceae > Leadbetterella. The sequence continues at coordinate 2,370 of DAIQBE010000310.1, forward strand.
GAGCAAAAACGCTGAATTTTTTACAAATTCCCTTCTTTTCATATTGCCGAAATGTTTTTAAATAATCGGCTAACAATAAATGCATTCATTCCTAAAATTTTAGCATTTTCTCCTAAATTCGTAACTTCTATTTTTAAGTCTTCTTTAAAGTCAGGTAAGCAATATTTATTTATGGCATGTTCCACAGGGTTTACAATTAATTTTCCTGCTTGAGATAAAACGCCATCAATAACGATAATTTGCGGATTAAATAAATGAACAGCCACTGAAAGCCCTTTTCCAAGCTCAATGCCAATGTTATAAATGATATCTATGGCAAAACCGTCTCCGTTTTTAGCGGCTTCAATTACCATTTCTAAATTAATGATATCCAAATTTTCTTTGTATTTAGCTAGTATCGAAGCTTGTCCATCTTTTAATTTTTCTTTTATTTTTTTAAGTAAGGAAGAAGCAGACGTTACTGTATCTAGACATCCTATTTTCCCACAGCTACAGAGTTCACCATCTGGGTTTACTTGAATATGACCTAACTCGCCGGCGAATCCAGAGGCCCCATTGAAAATTTGACCATTCAATACTACTCCCAGCCCTACACCCCAATCGACATTTATTGATAATACATGTGAGAGGTTTTTTCCAAATCCATAAATAGATTCTCCATAAGCGGCAGATTTAGAGTCGTTTAGTATAAAAACATTTAATTTAAAAAGCTCGCTAATTTTTTTTCCAATTGATTTGTTTTCAGTATTTAAACTTTTGTATGTTGTATTAAACCCTGTTCTTTTGTTTACCAATCCAGGAATAGTGACACCTATAGCAATTATTTTTCTTGAAAATTCTTTCTGTATTTCAATTGTATTGGAAATTATTTCAAAAAGACTATCCATAAAGTGAGAATCATCTTTAAGTTTTAAATCATAATTTTTTGTAAAAACGATTTCGTTTTTAAAGTTTATTACCAACACTTTGGTGTCGTGGGTAGTAATATCTAAAACTAAATTGTGATTCAACAAAGGATTAATTGAATAAATTATTGGCCTCCTTCCTTGTTTTCCATTATTTATCTCTTCTCCAACTAACCAGTTTTCTTCTACTAATTCATCTATTAATGCGGCTAATGTGGGAATACTTATAAACAAAGTTTCTGATAAATCAGTAATAGTCTTTTTTCCATCTTTGAAAAGTGTTTTTAAAATGCTATTTTTCTGTTTTACTTTTTTTATTTCTACTGCAGATTCTTTAACTGATATTTCTTCGTCTATTTCAAAAAAATTATCGCTTTGTTTCATTTTAACCTTATAATTGCATTTAACACACTTCTCTGATGTACAAAAATAGTAAATTTGACCTTTTTTCTTTAATTTTCTTTGAAATATTTAAAGAAAACTTATTTTTTATAAAAAAAATTATTAAATATTGATTTATTAAAAAAAATATTTTCTGGAAAAATTGGATATTTTTTCAAATTGATTTGAATTCTATTTGGAAAATATTAATTCTTTAAAGGTGGGTTTTCCCTTTAAAACATAAATAAATGATTATTTCATATTTTTACATTTTTGAAAGGACCTTTATTCTAGTATTTTTTGTAACTCTTTATGCATCAAATTCTTTAATTTTTTTGGTTTAATATTTTTCTTGGTTTAATAAAAGGTTAGAAAAGTATTAAAAAAAAACGAGGAAATTGAATAAAATCAATCGCCTCGTTATAAGTTGAATAAATTATATTAGCTTATTTTAAATCCCAAAATATTTTTGTATCCAGCTTGTCATTGGCTTTAACAGCACTGTAAGAGGGTCCATTAAAGTTTTGTTCTCCGCCTGGATAATACCATCTTAGGGGTGGCGTTTTTTGATTGTTAGAATTATCAACCCAGAACTTCAGATTAAGTGCGTCTAATCTTCTGTTTTCTGACCAGTTTTCATAAGCTTGTACTACATTAAAATGGATCCATTTTTGTATGGCTATCAAATTTATTTTAGCTGCTGCGTTACTGGCTTTAGCCCAGTTTATGGCATCTTTTTGCAGATAAGTTGTAATTTCTGCAGGAGTAATGTCAGCGGGAGCCGCCACGGTATTGTCATTACTTAATTTCCTCATATTATTATAAAATTCAGCTGACTGTCTAATTGAATTTTCATAATTATCTTTGGCTTTTGCGTCATCCCCTGCCCCTAAATAATATTCAGCAGCCAATAAACTTACTTCTGCGGCATTGATTATTACGCCAGGGAAAAACTGATTGCGACTAAGCGTAGAGCGGTTGTAAATAGCCATGTTATTGCTGGCAATATCGATGGTTTGTTTCGATTCGTTATCTAATTGATTCAAACCAATATATGCTCCTTTAGCTGCAGTACCTGGCTCAAATAAGAATCGTAAACGTGGGTCTGAATTACTATTTAAGTGATCGATA
>DAIQBE010000311.1:0-2400 GCA_036781325.1 Leadbetterella sp.
CAAAAAAGCCAGCGGCTCCACCTCCAATCACTACAAGATCATATTCATCCATATTTAAATCTTTGAAAGTAGTAAAGAACTGCATAAATCAATTTGTTCAACAGCCCATATTATGTGATACTATTTTAATTCAAAATTCATTTTTAATCTTTTATACTATTACTGATGAACGAGTTTTCTACTTTAAAAAAACTGTACATTTTTAAAATTCAAAAATTGATTTGATAAAATTAATAGCTAAATAAAAAAGTTTAGCTTTAATGACCATAAATAAATTTTTTCTTTTCAGTTTTGCACTTTAAAGTAAAAAAATAGAATACGCCCGAAATGAATCAAAAACAAATTCAAACAATTGTTGAATTACTAAACCTTAGTCAAAATCAAGTCAAAAATACTATTAAATTACTGGCCGAAGGGGCTACAGTTCCGTTTATAGCTAGATATAGAAAAGAGATTACAGAAAGCCTGGACGAAATTCAGATTTTAGACATAAAGAAACTTTTTGAGAAATTAGAAGATGCAGACAAAAGAAGGCTGGCAATAAAAAAAGCAATAGAGGAGCAAGGAAAACTATCCAAAGAACTAGAGCAAAAACTAGACAATGCTTTGTTTATCAATGAAATGGAAGATTTGTATTTGCCTTTCAAATTAAAAAGAAAAACAAAAGCAACCATAGCCATTGAAAATGGACTTGAGCCTCTAGCAAAAGTTATTTTCATGCAAAATGAACGTAATATCTCCTTATTGGCGGCTAATTATTTAAATAATAAAATAAAAACAATAAGCGAAGCACTCTCAGGAGCTAGAGAAATTATTGCGGAATGGATTAATGAAGACATTGAAGCAAGAAATAAAATAAGGATGATTTTTGAAAAAGACGCGATAGTCTATTCAAAAATAAAAAAAGATAAAGAAAGCGAAGGAATAAAATATAAAGACTATTTTGACTACTCTGAAGCCCTAAAAACAATTCCATCTCATCGATATTTGGCCATAAAACGAGGTGAAGAAGAAGGATTTTTAAAAGTAAGTATAGATATTGACTTAGCATATGCTCAAAATCTGATTGAAAGATTTTTTTTGAAAGGATTGCCAGAAGCAAAAGAGCAAATGTCCTTGGCTATTACTGATGCCATTAAAAGACTTTTGTACCCTAGTATTGAAAAAGAATACGATAATAAGGCAAAAGAAAAAGCCGATAAGGCTGCAATAGAAATTTTCTCTACCAATCTGCGACAATTATTGTTGGCTCCACCATTAGGTCAAAAAAGGGTTTTATCTATAGATCCAGGTTTCAGAACAGGGTGTAAGATAGTTGTTCTTAACGAAACTGGGGATTTATTAAAAGATACCGTGGTTTATCCTTTATTTAAAGAACAAGAGGCAATTTTGGAAATAAAACAAATTTTCCAAGAATTCAAAATTGAATCAGTGGCAATTGGTAACGGAACAGCCAGTAGAGAAACCGAACAATTTGTAAAAAAAACAATTCAACTGTATCCTGAATTTAAGCACATCAAAATTTTTATGGTATCCGAGCAAGGTGCTTCCATTTATTCAGCATCAGAAATAGCCAGAGATGAGTTTCCTACCAAAGATTTAACTGTTAGAGGGGCAATATCAATTGGAAGAAGATTAATGGACCCTTTGGCAGAGCTGGTAAAACTAGATCCAAAGTCGATTGGAGTTGGCCAATATCAGCACGATGTAGATCAAAAATTGCTGAAAGATTCTTTAGACAATATGGTAGGTATTTGCGTAAATGCCGTGGGTGTAGAACTAAATACTGCCAGTAAACACTTGTTAAGCTATGTATCTGGTATCGGACCAGTAATAGCACAAAACATAGTAGATTATAGAACTAAAAATGGAATATTTAAAAGTAGAAATGAATTAAAAAAAGTACCTCGACTTGGAGAAAAAGTATTTGAACAGGCGGCTGGATTTTTAAGAATCCAAGGGGCTAAAAACCTTTTAGATAACTCAGCAGTGCATCCTGAAAGATATAAATTAGTTGAAACCATTGCGAAAGATTTAAACACCAATGTTCAACAATTAATTGATAATGAATCACTTATAAATAATATTGACAAGAAAAAATATATTTCTAGCGAAATTGGATTACCAACTTTAAATGATATTTTCAAAGAACTAGCCAAGCCAGGAAGAGATCCTCGAGAGCAGATTGAGGTTTTTGAATTTGGAAATGTAAATGATATAAATGACTTAAATGAAGGTATGATTTTGCCCGGAATCGTAACAAATATTACTGCTTTTGGTTGTTTTGTTGATATTGGGGTGCATCAAGATGGCTTGGTTCATTTATCTCACCTAGCTAATAGGTTTATTAAAGACCCAAATGAAATTGTAAAAGTTCATCAAAAAGTAAAAGTTAAGGTG
>DAIQBE010000311.1:2500-4775 GCA_036781325.1 Leadbetterella sp.
ATAACTTCTATTTCATTTGGATATTCAATAATATCATCAATGTCATCTTTTAATGAGGTGGTAATAATTGGATTACCCAATTTTTCAATAATCATTTTTGGAATTTTATGGTCAGGAATTCTTATCCCAATAGTCTTCCTATTCGTTTGTATTACTTTTGGTAAATCATTGGTTGAAGGTAAAATTATAGTATATGGCCCAGGCAAGAGTCTTTTCATCTGTCTGAATGCCACATTTGATACTTTAGCATAAATTGAAATATCTCTTAAATCGCTACAAACAATTGAAAACTTATTTTGATTTAACTTAACTTTTTTAAGCTTACATAATCTTTCTACTGCTTTTAAATTTTTCGAATCGCAACCCATCGAATATACTGTATCCGTAGGATAAATAATAAGGCCGCCATTTTTTAAACAATCCACAACCAATTGAATCTTTCTTTCATCGGGATTATCGGGAAATATTTCAATTACTTCGGCGGCCATGTTTTATTTTTTAGCTTTTTTGGGAAGAACTTCAGGTTTTGGCATATTTAGCATGTTATAGTCAAAAACTAAATTACAAAATGTCTTTACACCTAATGTAAAGCCAGTCTCATCTATATAAAAATCTGGTGTATGATGCGGTGCAACTTCAGAAGGTGATTTTTTAGGGTCCATTCCGCCTAAGAAAAAGAAAAGCCCTGGTATTTTCTCTTGATAATAACTAAAATCTTCGGCTCCCATAGCCGTCGGAATTTGTTTAATGTTTGCCTCTCCAGCTGAAAATTTCAAAGTGGGAAGCATTTGAGATGTTAGTTCAGGGTTATTTATTGTACTAGGATAGAGATTGACAATGTTTACATCCGCTTCACACCCAGCACTTATCGCTATATTTTTTGCAATTTCAGTAATCCTTTTATGAACCAAAATTCTTTGTTCTCTACCTAAAGTACGAATAGTACCTATCATTTTAACTTCTTCTGGAATAATATTATGTCTTATTCCTCCATTAACAGCTCCAACCGTTACTACAGCTGGTGCTTCGGTTAAATTTACATTTCTAGAAACAATAGTTTGTAAACCATTTATTATCTGGGCAGATGCAACAATGGGGTCTATTCCCTCCCATGGATAAGCTCCATGCGTTTGTTTTCCTTTAACTGTAATATTGAGTTCATCTACGGCAGCCATAATGGGGCCCGATCTATACGTAATAACCCCAGAGGGCGTTTGTGAATTGATATGTAAGCCAAAAATAACATCTACTTTTGGATTTTCTAAGCATCCAGCTTTTATCATTCCATCGGCACCAAAAGCAATTTCTTTATTTGTTACCCCCTCTTCAGCGGGCTGAAAAATAAATTTTACAGAGCCAGAAAGTTCATTTTTTAATACTGCTAAAACTTCAGCGACACCCATTAATATAGCAACATGCGTATCATGTCCACAAGCATGCATTACTCCGGTCTTCTGCCCATTATATTCTTTAGTTACTTTTGATTTAAAAGGCACATCAACTCTTTCAGTAACCGGTAATCCATCCATATCGGCTCTTAAGGCAACCACTTTTCCTGGCTTTGCCCCTTTTAATAATCCAACCACACCTGTAAATGCAACATTTTCTTGCACCTCAATCCCTAAAGCCCTTAAATGATCAGCTACAATTTTAGCGGTTCTTATCTCTTCGTTTCCTAATTCGGGATGTTCATGAAAATCTCTTCTCCAAGAAATAACTTTGTTTTCAATTGCTTTAGAGTTTTTATCAATTAAAGATTTAATATCAGATTGGGCTTGTAAAGAAAATAAGGGAAGGATAAAGAGATAAAAGGACAAAACTTTTTTCATAAATGATGTTTATTTTTTGTTAGTTTAAAAATAGGTTTAAATATATTATTAATCAAAATTACTTTATTTTATTAATTACATTATATACGGCTTCTGGTCTATCGGTTGCAAAAATATCAACTCCAGATTTAATAAAATCGCTGTACAACTTATCGCCTGATACTTCAGCCTTTTTGTCAAGATTTCCCAAAACCCCTAAAATGCACATAATACCTTTTTTGTGCAAAAATTCTATAAACTCTGGCTTAGGCTCTCTTGTGCCTATAAAAGCAACCATATTTTTATCAGGGATACCCGCTTCGTGCAACCTATCATAATCTGAAGGCTGCATTAAGCTAACAGAAATCATGAAATTTGGATCTATATTATAAACTTCAACAGCTTCTTTAAGGTTATAAGTAATTATGACTGAATATTTTATTGCGTCCATCTTCTTTACCATATTC
>DAIQBE010000312.1:0-2575 GCA_036781325.1 Leadbetterella sp.
GCCATTACTGCAGGAAACGAACTTCCTGTGGCAGTACAAGCTGGCAGAGTTTCAAAAGGTGCAGCCCTTGCTTTACTAGCAAGATTTCAACTTTATAATAAAAGATTTACGGAAACAATAGAAACTACTCAGAAGATTATTGCTTTAAATACCTATAATCTAACAACCACCTATCCAGCATTATTTAAGATTACGGGTGAAACGAGCAGAGATGTAATTTTTGCAGTGCAATATGCAGGACCAGGCTTGGCGGCTGGTGTAGGGGCTTCGTTTAATGGCTATTTCCCAGCGGCACCACAAGTGCATACAGTTGCTCTTCCTAACCTGGCGGATGATTACTATTGTACGGATGGTTTACCTATCAATAAATCGCCTTTATTTAACGCCACCAATAAATTATTAAACAGAGACCCACGTTTTGATGCTACCATTGTGACTACCCGATCTCTTTTTAGAGGTGCGGCAATAATCGCGACTAATCTTGCACCTACAGGTTATAGGTTAAGAAAATGGGCTGATGAAACCGCTTTAAACTCAACGAATGCCTTCGATAATGGACAAGATTTTTACGTTTTGCGATACGCCGAAGTGTTACTTACCAGAGCAGAGGCACTTTTAGAAAGTGGCACCTACACAGAGCAGGCCGTAAGAGACTTAATAAATCAAGTACGTGTTAGGGCTGCTATGCCTAGAGTGGAGGCCGTAGAAGGCACTAATTTAACGAAACAACAATTAATAGAAATCGTAAGACATGAAAGAAGAGTAGAAACAGCTTTTGAAGGCTTACGCTATTATGACCTAAAGCGTTGGGGAATTCTGAAAGAGAGAACAGTGGATTTGTACATGGCAGTAGACAAAGTGCAAGCTCCTGCAATTCAAAATCGCATTTTCACGGCCCCAAGACATAATGTTTGGCCTATACCGCAAAGGGAAATTGATACCAACAAATCATTGGTTCAGCATGCAGAATGGCAATAAATTTCGGTATGAAGGACGACAATGAATTCAGAATAATTTTTGAAATTACTTAGCGATTTTAAGATTTAAGCCTTGTGAAAAAACTAGCTATACCCGTATTTCTTTGTTTGGTTTTTAATAAATCAATTGCACAGCTAACGATTTATTCTAATTTTAACCAAGAGAGTAGCTCAGCAATTTGTGCAGAAAGAACTATTTTTATAGGTTCAAAAATACCGAATGGACTCAATAATGGTATAAAATCTATAAAACTTAACAAAGGTTTTATGGCTACTTTGGCCGAAAACGAAGACGGAACAGGCGAGGGCTTTAATTACGTAGCCGCAATAAGTAACTTGTCTGTAAATCTATCGTTAGCCTTACAAAACAAAGTTTCTTTCATAAGAGTATTGCCCTTAACCGAAGTCAAAAAGAAGGGTGCAGGTACAAAAGACAACGACTTAGCTACAAACCTAAATGCCAGTTGGTTATATGATTGGGGTGGGACTGACGAATCCATAACTAATCGAGAATATGTGCCAATGGCCTGGGGAAATGGTGGTGCAGCGGATGATTTTATCAATAAAAGTATAGAAAAAAACGCAGTATCAAGTTTCTTAGCATTCAATGAGCCTGATAATAAAGATCAAGCTAATATCTCTTTTAGTGCTGCTATACCTTTGTATAAAAAGCTGTTGAGAACTGGGTATAGAATGGGTTCTCCGGCAACTACCGAATCTCAATATAGAGTTTGGTTGACTGATTTTACCAATTTAGCAAACCAAAATAGTCTTCGAATTGATTTTGTAGCGGTGCATTGGTACGACTGGGGGAACTGGTTATCTACCCTAAATCGAAATCCAGACCCAAATGCCGTGTTTACTAGGTTTAAGGCTTATATTACGAACGTTTATAATTTATACCAAAAACCCATTTGGATTACTGAGTTTAACGCCAATACCAACCGAGACCCTGCCGTTCACGAGGCATTCTTGGCTCTGGCTTTGCCATGGTTAGAGGCCGATCCAAGGATAGAACGCTATGCATATTTTTTTGAAACTTCAGCACCTGCGTCACAGGGAGGTGTATTGACAAAAATCGGCAAAATATATAGCAACCATGTTTCTACCAACATATATACAGAAAATATCTATGACAAACGCCCCGCATTTTCAGATTTAGTATCTTGGGATACGGCAGCTCAAATAAATGGAGGTGAGTCTGTTTCTAATTTTGCTCCGAGTTTTATTAACCCTGGTTTGTTTGCAAGTTCAGGTCTTATTCGGGGCTCAGGCTTGGGTATGGTTGGTGTCACAAGTAGCGGCTATTGGGGAGCCACAGATTGGTCTCCTACAACCGCACAAGATGGTATCGCTGCCAATAAGTTTTTAACTTTTAGTTTGAAATCTTCCAATGGAAAAAATATAAATTATTCATCCATAGACCAATTTAAAATCAGAATAGCCGTTAATGGCCCCCTGAAATATCAAATTGATTATCAAATTGATAAAGGGCCATTTAGTGCTGTTTCAACGATTTCGGGATCGTCTGCAGTCGCTGCTAATTATTCACTCGGGCCAATTGAATTATCGACTATTTCTGAGCTTCAAAACATTTC
>DAIQBE010000312.1:2675-4774 GCA_036781325.1 Leadbetterella sp.
ATGAATGGTCAAATAAAAGACATCATATATTTAAAGAAAGGCACAAATTCTCAAACTATTAATACCGAAATGCTTTCTCCAGGAAGCTACCTCATTGTTTTAAAAGACAAAGAAAAAGTTTTGATGAAAAAGATTATAAAATAGTAAATTTTAAACCTGAAAATTTCTAAGAGATCCAAAAATAATAAAAAGTACAAACCATGCTAAACTATCTTCTCTTAGTACTCACTGGTTTATTTTTTAAGCTCCAAGATGCCCCAATAAAAAATCAAGGCAAACCCAACATACTGGTGATTTTAATAGACGATGCTGGCTATGCAGATTTTGGTTTTATGGGGTCAAAAGATCTAAAAACCCCTAATATTGACAAATTAGCTTCCAAATCAATGATTTTTACTGATGCACACGTGAGTTCTTCGGTTTGTAGTCCATCGAGAGCAGGCTTATTAACGGGTAGATACCAGCAGCGTTTTGGTTATGAATGCAACGAAGGAGAAGGCTATACAGGAATGGATACCTCGCAAGTTTCAATAGCTCAAATGCTAAAAAATAGTGGATATACCACGGCAGCATTAGGCAAATGGCACCTAGGATTCGATAAAAACCAGCAACCTAAAGCCAAAGGATTTGACTATTTTTATGGTTTTTTGGGAGGTAGCAGAAGCTATTTTTATAATCCAAACAAAGACGATAAATCTGGTTCTAAGATTGCAATCCAAGAAAATACTAATCCAATTAAATTTGATGGTTATTTGACGGATGTATTGGGCAATAAAGCAGCAGATTTTATTAAGGAAAATAAAGACCATCCCTTCTTCATGTATTGGTCGCCCAATGCAGTGCATACGCCAATGGAGGCCTCAGAAGCCGATTTAGCAAAATTCAAAGGACACCCAAGACAAAAACTCGCCGCCATGACTTTCGCGCTGGACAGGGCAGTAGGAAAAATAATAGATGCTTTAAAAAAACAAGGCAAGTTGGAGAACACACTAATTTTCTTTTTGAGCGATAATGGGGGTGCTCATAACAATCAATCTACCAATCTACCTTTAAAAGGCTTTAAAGGCAACGAGTTTGAAGCAGGACATCGAATCCCTTTTTTGATGAGTTGGCCGGCTAAACAAAAAAATGGGTTTAGGTTTAATGGGCTCAGTTCATCGCTCGACTTATTTGCTACCTGTTTAGATGCAGCTAAAATCAAAACAAAACCCACTAATAAAATAGATGGTGTTTCCCTTTTGCCATTTTTGACAGGAACAGCTAAGGGAAATCCGCACGAAGAATTATTTTGGAGAAAAGATGCCAACGCTGCAGTCAGAAAACAAAACTATAAGCTCATACGTGTCAGAAATGTAGGATATAGATTGTATAATCTCCAAACTGATTTAGGTGAAACCCTTGATTTGCAAAAAACGGACACTTTGCTTTTTAAAACCTTGAAAAATGATCTTTCAAAATGGGAATCAGACAAAATGAAACCTATTTGGACAGAAGGAAAAATTTGGGATACCATTACAGAAATGATACACATAGACCTAATGAATAACCAAGAAATAAAAGTTAAAAGTCCAGAAGATTTAAAGAAAAACAACTCAAAAAATGAAGGAAAAAAATAAAAAGGATCAGTATTTAGAAGATTTAACCTCAAACGTTAAAAAAAACAAAAGAGCAGTTGATTTAAAAATATTTTTTTTGTACATTTTCTTATTCTTTTTGTTTCTATTTGTTGTTTTTTCTTTTTAAACTCCTTGATTAAATATTTTAGATATACTTCAAACTCAAAAACAGTACATGGTTTGCTTGCCATTTTGTTTGTTTTTGTAACCTTTTTTGTCAAAGCTCAACAATTTAGTGCCTCCATCACTATAGATGATGGTTTAATTAGCAATGAAATCACGTCTGTAATTCAAGATAAGAATGGTTTTTTATGGCTTGGTACCCGTGGTGGTTTACAAAAATATGACGGCTATGAGATGAAATTGCTGAATCACGATAATGTTAAAAGTGAAAACCTAAAAAGTCAGTCTATTGAGGTTCTAAAAAATGGAATTGATAATAATATTTGGATAGGCACAAAATCGGGAGGATTGAGTAGCTAT
>DAIQBE010000313.1:0-4770 GCA_036781325.1 Leadbetterella sp.
TTTTATTTCACTTTTATTGGTGTTACCTAAGCTAGGTAAATAATAAGAAAGGGTTTGATTTAAATCTATTTTTTTTTGATCATATAATATCATAACAGCTTGCAAGGTGGCAGTAACTTTTGTTAAAGATGCTAAATCGAAAATACTTTGATTGTCCACGGGTTCATCTAATCCATATCGTTGGTTGCCATAGGATTTATGAAATACTACTTTTCCTTTTCTAGCTACTAATACTTGACATCCTGGGAATTCACCTTCTTTTATACATTGGGAAATTACCTCATTAATTTTTTCAAGTTTTAGTTTATTCATTCCTACAGTACTCGGAGTAGCGTATCCTAGTCTATCTAATTGTAGAGTTTTTATTCCATCGTTTAGTTTTGCTTCTTTTGAAAGGGTATTCACAGGAATTTTGCCTACCGAGGCATTCACCCCATAAAGAATATTGGCGACGGCTACAAAAGCGGCATTTTCATCTTCGTATCCACAGACTACAGTTTCAAACTCATCAAAGAGCTTTAAACAATAAGGATTGCCAAAAACACAAACAACTACTGCTGTTTTTTCAGCTATTGCTCTTATCAATGCTATAGTTTCTGGTACAACTCCGTAATTTCTACTTTCTAAATTATGTAAATCGTGCACACTTATTATTACAACATCGCTTTTAGCTGCTTCATCAGCTACCCATGACCAGTCAGAACTTTTGGCTGGTTTATAAGGCATAGTTATGTTTTTTGTGTTGCCATATAAAGACAGCGTTTTTTGAAAAACATTGTCAGATTTTGCTGAAATAGCTACTGAAGCAAAGGTTAAAGTATTTAGGCTTTTAAAAGGCAAAATAATTCTATCGTCCTTCACCACTGTAACAGAATTAGAAAAGACTTCACTTTTTACTTCTTCAATTTGTGAGTTATTAATGTCGCTCATCAAATTTCTTAACTCAATCGGTTTAAATTTATTTAAGCCGACCCAATACTTAGCTTGAAGAATTTTTTTTACTTTTTGGTCTAAGTCCGATATATTTAAAGTACTGTCTAAAAACTTTGTCTTTAAAGCGTTAAAAGCTACTTCTAAATTTGCAGTTTGTAACAAAATATCATTACCTGCTTCAAACGCTTTTACTTCTGCCTCGCCAGTAGGAAAATATCGTAAAAGCCCTCTCATATTCAGAGCATCAGTAAAAACTAAACCCTTATAATTTAACTCTTCTTTTAAATATCCCGTAATAACTTTTCTAGAAACACTTGCTGATATATTGGCCTCATTATCTAAGCTTGGAACATGGAGGTGGCCAATCATTATACTTGCCACACTATCAGCTATTAAGGCTTTAAAAGGAATTGTTTCTATTTCCTCCAGATGTTTTTTTGAATGATTAAGAATGGGCAAAGACCTGTGAGAATCAATATCTGTATCACCATGTCCTGGGAAATGTTTTGCTGATCCCATAATGCCCGCTCTTTTTAATCCTTTACCGTAGGCTCTTGCCAGGCTTGCAACCATATTAGAAGATTCTCCAAAAGATCTAAAATTTATAACCGGATTTTTAGGATTTGAGTTGATATCCACATCTGGAGCAAAATTGATATGAATTCCCATTCTTTTGCATTGTTGTCCAATCACAAATCCCACTTTTTCAACTACTTCTGGGTTTCCTGTAGCACCAAGTGTTATGGCTTTTGGGAAAGTTTCTGTATCATCTAAACGCATACCAATGCCCCATTCTGCATCAATTCCTATCATAAGAGGAATTTTAGATCTACTTTGATATCTATTAGTAAGTTCGGCTTGCTTTAAAGGAGTACCTTGAAAAAATATTAATCCGCCTAAATGATATTTTGCAATTTGTTCCTCTATTTTTCGATATTCAGCTTCATTTCTATTTGAAAATGTGCTCACCATGAAAAGTTGACCTATTTTCTGGTCGAGGCTCATGGTAGCCATTGTACTATCTACCCATGCAGTTTGTTTTAATTGATAATTAGAAATTTTATTGTGTCTTTCATAAAAAAAAGTTTCTTTACTTTCTCGTCCAATTGGTTGGTTTTCACTAAAAAAAATTGCAAAATAAACCACAAGAAAAGTGGAATTGAAAAATAAAGATTGTATTTTATTTTTTGATAAAGGCATAAAACTTTTTTACTAATTTAAATTAGTAGGACTACAAAAGGCAATCAATGATTTGAATTTTTAACTCTTGGAACAGAACAAAAATAAGGACAAAGTGAATAAGATTTATTCTTAAGGGACTTTATTCTTTTAATATTCATTAATAAATCTTTTAAAGAATCATTTTTTCCGACTATGATTAATAAATCGTACCTTTGCACCCAATTTGAAGAAATTATTCAAATTTGATTAATTAAAAATTATGCTGACAGTATCGAATCTTTCGCTTCAGTTTGGAAAGCGAGTACTTTTTGAAGATGTAAATTTAAAGTTTGTACCGGGTAATGTATATGGTTTGATTGGTGCAAATGGTGCTGGAAAGACTACGTTTGTTAAAATATTGTCTGGAGAAATAGACAGAACTTCTGGCTCCATCTCTCTTGATCCAGGCGAGAGAATGTCTGTATTGAAGCAAAATCAAAATGCTTTTGATGATTTCACCGTATTAGACACTGTTTTGAGAGGCAACGAGCGGCTTTATGAAGTAATGCTCGAAAAAGATGCCATTTATTTAAAGCCTGATTTTTCGGAGGAGGACGGAAATAGGGCAGCGGAACTGGAAGGAGAATTTGCTGAAATGAATGGTTGGGAGGCCGAATCGGATGCAGGTTCCTTGCTATCAGGATTGGGTGTAACAGAAGATTTGCATCAGTCGCTAATGAAAGATATAAATCCTACTGAAAAAGTAAAGGTTTTGTTGGCTCAAGCACTTTTTGGGAATCCAGATGTGCTTTTGCTTGATGAACCAACCAACAACTTAGACATTGAATCAATTTTGTGGCTAGAAAATTTCTTAATGAATTTTAAGAATACGGTTATTGTAGTTTCTCACGATAGGCACTTTCTCGACAATGTGTGTACGTATATTGCAGATTTGGATTTCAAAAAAATATCGCTATATGGAGGAAATTACTCTTTTTGGTATGAATCTAGTCAACTAGCTGCAAGACAAAAGGCAGATCAAAATAAGAAAGCCGAAGAAAAAAAGAAGGAATTAGAGGATTTTATCCGTCGTTTTTCTGCTAATGTTGCCAAGTCTAAACAAGCTACTGCTCGTCAGAAAATGATTGAGAAACTGGATATTACGGCTATTCAGCCTTCTTCGAGACGTTATCCGTTTATTGGGTTTAAACCTGAAAGAGAAGTGGGCGACCAAATATTGATGGTAGAGCACTTGAGTTTAAAATCAGAAGATGGCGGTTATATATTTAAAAATGTGAGCTTTCAGGTAGCCAAAAAGGACAAAATAGCCTTTTTAAGTAAAGATGGCTTAGCTGTGAATGCATTTTTTGATGTCTTGATGGGTAAAAAACAAGCTTCTTCAGGTTCATTTAAATGGGGAGTGACTATTACCAAGGATTATTTGCCTAACGATAACTCAGAGTATTTTAGTGATTCCAGCATGATTTTGGTGGATTGGTTAAGGCAATATTCCACCGAAAAAGACGAGTCATTTATTAGAGGGTTTTTAGGAAGAATGCTTTTTTCGGGAGAAGAAGCCTTGAAAAAAAGTGCGGTACTTTCTGGAGGTGAAAAACAAAGATGCATGTTCTCAAAAATGATGCTTTCAAACTCCAATGTATTGCTTTTTGACGAGCCAACCAACCACTTAGACTTGGAGTCTATTCAGGCATTAAACAAAGGTATGGAAGACTTCGACAGCAATATCTTATTCTCCTGCCACGATCACCAACTTACCAATTCAGTAGCCAACCGTATCGTAGAAATAGGCCCAAAAGGCTGCTTGGACAAGCTCATGACTTTTGATGAGTATTTGACAGACGAGAAAGTGAAGGAGCAAAGGAAAGAGATATATTGAGTTTTTGTAAGCATTTTTTTATGATACTTGAAACTTATAAAGGGAATTGGAAGAATCCTGCTGAGTAATTGGCAGGATTTTTTTTGAAAATCACATTTATCTTCGCAGATATTTTATAATATTCCAGCCATTTGATAAAAGAATTAACGCCATAATTCCCACTGAAAAAAAATTATTTTTTTTGAAATAGTAATTAATAAAAATCAAGAGAAGTGCAAAAGCAGATGTGATTAAGCTTTTAATAACTAACCATTTGGACCATCTTTTTTCAATTTCTGCAATTATTAAATTCACATCTTCTTTCGCCAAATTTTTGTTTAACTCAAATTCGATTTGATACAGTTTTTTTCCTTCTTTTAAGGAGCAAATTCCATTTTTAACGTTTGTTTCAAATGGTGTCATTTTTTTTTATTATTAAAATCATTTTTTACTCAATCACGAACCAATTGTAAGAGATGGCAGGTATAGAAATTGATAATTGTATTTCATACTTACGATTTAAATCATACACCTTAGGTGGACCATCTTTTTCTTTCACAATAGCTTTTGTACTAAGGCCAGTATAGTATAATGGTACATTTATGGTTCTAGAGATGGGTTCATTTAAAGGGTTATACACCAATAACAGTCCTTTTTGTTTTAGGTTTGGGTTAACATGAAGTAAGCCATCCCATTCTCTCCCATCAGCTCGTCGGAGATGTATGATATCTGAATTTAGGATTTCTCGATACTTTTTATACCAATTTATTGTTTCCAAAACAGTTAGTCTAGTTTTTTCA
>DAIQBE010000314.1:0-4754 GCA_036781325.1 Leadbetterella sp.
TAATGGCGGTAAAATGGCATGATTGGAAACTATGGTATAATTTTAAAACAGAATTACCCGATTCAGAACCAGATAATGTTGTACGACTTTTTAATTTAAGAGTTGACCCTCAAGAAGAAATTGACGTAAAAGATTATTACCCTTGGGTTATTGGGATAATGGACTCTATAGTGAAAGCATATGAAATCTCTTTAGTTAGGCATCCAAGAGTTTCTGCTCAAGCCAATGCTTTAGATCCTTATATTCCACCTCCCTTAGGGTCTGGAAAGCTTATTCCGACCTATGCTAGAAAAGACAGGGCACCTATTAAAATAAGGTCATTAGCTTTGCCAAATCCTGATTTTTCGGGTGCTTGGTCTACTGCCGAGTTAAGTTCTGTTTCAGTTGTAAATAGACAAGAAAGCAATAAGATTGGAACTTTAGGTAGTGGTTGGGGTGAAAGAATTTCTATCACTCATAATGCTGAATTATTGAATATTCAAAGAGTGGTATTTACGGCTAGGGAATTACAGCCACTTTTGAATTATCAATTTTCATTAAAAGGTGCAAACACTCAGAATACTTTAAATATGGGCCTTGGTGATATAAATCTTAATTCTACTTGCAAGTGGGAAGATAACAGATTGGTCATTTCCACTATTTTTCCATTTCAGAATCCCAAAGATAAAACTCACCAGATGTGTAAAGTAATTCAAACGCTATGGTTAGAAACCCCCACAAATGCTCCATGGGAACCCCCATTAATAGTTGAAACAGTGGTTGAGGGTGTATTGGGCGGCATAACAACCACCAATCGAACAGTTTATAATAAAGGATATAGGTAATTAAACTTATTCTAACTTAATCATTCTATGGTGTTTAAAGTGAATTTGATACTTGACCCTCTCAATAAAAACATCATTTTGAAATAGTATTACGCCGAATTTCGGCTAGCGTTAATATTGCCAAATAATGACCTAGTTACCATCTTTTCAAAAATCACTTTTGTGTCTTCATCTAGATTTTCTTCTACTTCTTGAAGGGCAAATTGCTGTATAGCAAGTAGTGGCAAAACAATTTGTTCCCTATAAGCCACCGACATCATACTAATGGGGTCCGTTTCCATTAAAAGGGTTTGACCAGAAATTTCCAACATATTTTTTACACTAGTTTGCTGCTCTAAGTACAGTATTTTCCAAAATTCCCCATAAATTTTATCTTCTTTCATATAGGAAGTAAGAGGGAAGTAAGTTTTTGAAAGAGCCATCATACTATTCTGCATGAGAGTTTTGAAATACAAGGAGTTTTGGAATAGTGATTTTAAATCTTCCAGCTGGCCTTGGTCTATTTTCTTTTGAATAGCCGTTCCAAATCCAAAAAAACCGGGAACATTTTGTTTCAATTGACTCCAAGAACCCACAAAAGGAATAGCCCTTAAATCTGAGAGTTTTAATTGGTTTGAGCCACTTCTTTTACTCGGTCTACTACCAATTTTCGTTTTTCCATAGTATTTTAATGGACTTTTATGCTCTAAATAAGGAACAAATTTTGGGTGGTTTTTAAGTTCTAAATATTTGTCTCCACCATATTCAGAAAGTTCTTCAATTAAAGCTCGTTCTTTTGGGTTTATTAAAGATTTATCATCAGTAAAAACATCGTTTATTATTCCAGCCGAAAGCAGTTGTTCAAAATTAAATATGGCTTGTGGCCTTGAGCCGTACATAGACGAAATAGTCTGTCCTTGAATTGTAATTTGTATTTCATTATTAGCGATACTGGGCCCTTGAGAAGCATAAAATTGGTGAGTTTTACCCCCTCCACGTGCAGGTGGACCACCACGGCCATCAAAAAAAACAACTTGAATATCGTTTTCTTTTGAAACTAATGAAAGACTCTCTTTGGCTTTGTAAATCTCCCAGTTTGCTTTAATATAACCCCCATCCTTTGTTCCATCTGAAAATCCCAACATTATGGTTTGAATTTTATTTCTAAGGCTTAAATGTTTTCTGTAATAGGGTAAATTATACAGTTCTGTCATTGTTGATTTAGCTGCGTGCAAACCTTCGATAGTTTCAAACAATGGAACTATATCAATGGTTTTTTCTTCGGATTTTAGTCCACAAAATCGAAACATAGCTAAGACTTCCAAAACCGAACAGGAGGAAGTAGAGTTTGAAATTATATAGCGATGACAAGCTTGCTGCCCACTTTTTGATTGAATTTCATGAATTACTTTAATCGTTTTAAATGTGTCTTTTACTATATCTTCTTCAAATTCTTCTTCGTTTACTATTACATTAAAAGTAGTTAAAAATTCCACTTTTTCTTCTTGAGTCCATTCGCTATAGGGTATGGTAGAAACTTTATATTTGTCAACAATAGCTTGAAAAACTTTTTCGTGAATACTGCTATCTTGCCTTACATCCAAACTAGCAAAGTGTAGCCCAAATAGTTTTACCCTTCTTATAAAACGATCTAATTCGCCTAGAAACATGGAGCTGTGCTTGTTTACCATTATTTCTCGTACTTCCAACAATTGAGACAATAAATCTTTGGCTGTCAAATCGTCATTTAGGCCAAACATATTGGTATAAATTCGATTATTTATTTTGTCTAATAGAGGTATTACCCCTTTAAATGTGAATCTTCTTCTAATATCTTTGAAATGGTTGTAATAGCACTTTAGTATAGCTGTTCTGAGTTCTTTAGAAACACGTTTGGTGATTTCAGCTGTTACAAAAGGGTTCCCGTCTCGGTCTCCTCCAGGCCAAAAACCCAATTCAATTATGGGCTTAAACTCATCAGTCTCTTCTAAAACATCATTATAAATCTTATCATGTAAATAACCCAGCGCATCGTAATACACGTGTCTTAAAAAGAATATTATACTTTGGGCTTCTTCAACAGGTGTTGGTTGTTGATCATTTATAAAAGGCGTTTTACCTAATTGTTGCAGCAAAGAATCTATTTGATTGATATCATTTTTTTTAATGCATTCTTCTAAATCTTGAATAATTCGCAGCACGCTATTGGGATAAAATTGGGTAGGGTGGGCGGTAAAAACTACTCTGACTTTAAAGTTTCTAAGTTTTTCTTTTACTTCCTTAAGTTTATCGTGTTGTGTAGCTAATGCCAAAATCGAATTTATGGTACCTTTTGTATTATCAATATTAAGTTTTTCAAAAGCTGCATCTTCTACGCTATCAAATAATACAACTTGACGCTCTATGTACGTAATAAAACGGAACAATAAGTCAATTTTTTCTTTTTCAGATTTAATAGAAGTATATCTATCGAAAAAATGATTAATAATTTCTTTTGGAGTTAAACTATTTTCAAAGCCTTGTTTTGCACTTTCGTAAAGGAAAGGCATTAAAGTTCCAATGTTTGTCATCTTGTCGTAGGGCAATCGAGAAAACAAAGTATTGAACACTAAATATTTGTTGTGAACCTCTTGAGTAAAAGTGGTTTCTTGATTAAGTTTAGACATGGTTTTGTTATTCCAATGATTTGAAAAAATGAAAGTAAATATAGCAAAATCTTGAAGGACTTAATTT
The DNA here is from genome assembly GCA_036781325.1 of Leadbetterella sp. GTDB lineage: Bacteria > Bacteroidota > Bacteroidia > Cytophagales > Spirosomataceae > Leadbetterella. The sequence continues at coordinate 3,537 of DAIQBE010000314.1, forward strand.
TTAACTAAAATATCTTAGAGAAAAGCATTGAGAAAATTAAATTTTCAAAATAAAATATTGATAAATTGATATTTTTTAGAATAAAGTAAAAGTTTTTTCAATCAAACAAGCTAAGTTGCAAGTTTTGTTTTCTAATAAAGGCTGAGGTATTTAAAGTAGGGTAAATAAAGTTTGGAAATAAATTTTGTTTGGCAATTTTTGCTGATTGATTTATTGCAAAAGCTAAATTTCCACTGCCTTTCATTCGATCCATGGGGACTTTGCTTCCTAAATTTCCTCCATGCAGTTCTTTAATTTGGTTTAAAATTTTTTCTGCTTTATTTGGAAAATGTAACCTTGCCCATTGTGAAAATATTGGCTCAACGGCGTCGTTAAGCCGAACTATTGCATGTGAAAAGCCGAAAGCCCCGCTTAAATAAAATTGTTTTGCTAATGAAAAAATTTCATGACTATTTATTGCCGGAATTATGGGTGCTATCATGCCAAAAACTGGAATGTTGTTTTCTGAAAGGATTTTCATACACCTCAATTTGTTATTTACTGATGAAGTTCTAGGTTCTAAAATACGTCGTGTTTCTTCGTTTAAAGTGGTAATGGACAATGCTACAGAAATTAAATTGTCTTTTCGTAATTCAATCAATAAATCCAAATCTCTAAGCAAAAGGGCATTTTTAGTAATTATGCTTACGGGATGTTTAAATGCTAAACAAATTTCTAGGATGGATCGAGTTAGTTTGAATTTTCTTTCGGCAGGTTGATAACAATCCGTATTTCCTGACAATGAAATGGTAGAAGGAAGGTAGTTTCGCTTTTGGAAATGTTTCTTTAGTAATTCAGCTGCGTTTGGTTTATATAGAATTTTGCGTTCAAAATCTATTCCTGCATTTAATGACCAATATTCATGAGTAGGTCTTGCATAACAATAAGGACAGCCATGTTCACATCCTTGATAAGGATTTAAAGATTGAAGAAATGGCAAGTCAATACTTTTTACCTGATTTACGATTGTTTTAGCCTCAACTTTCTTGAATTCGGTTCTTGTTTTTATCTCATCAAAATCAAATTCATTTTCCCAAAATGGTATGATTTCAGTTTTTTCAAACCTATTCTTTACATTACTTACAGCTCCTTGCCCTTTCATTTGTTAAAGGTAGGAAGCATAATTTTATTACTTAAATATTGCTAAATTACTTATAAATTAAACCTTTAATTGTTGAA